>NZ_JBKGHJ010000036.1:0-30271 GCF_046520365.1 Corallococcus sp. 4LFB | reverse complement strand
GCGCCTCGATGAGGCCATGCAGCGTGGCATCGCGCGGGAAGTCGGTCGCCGTCGCGTTCCAGTCGTGCAGCACCTGACGGTGCTCGGCCTCCTCCATGAGCGGCAGCGCGGACACCCGCTGCCCGGCATCCACGACGACGGCCTGGAGCACCGAACGCAGGTGCCCCAGCATGCGCGCGACGGTGGCCTCGTCGAAGAGGGCCGTGCGGTACTCCGCGATGAGGCGCAGGCCGCGAGCCTCTTCGGTGGCGATGAGCGTCAGGTCGAACCGGGCCGCGCCTGCGTCCACGGGCTGTGCATCCATGCGCAGGCCGGGGAGGGGAGGAAGGGAGAGCGGCGTGTTCTGCAGGACGAACATCACCTGGAACAGCGGCGACACGTTCAGCCTGCGAGAGGGCTGGAGCACCTCCACCAGCTTCTCGAAGGAGACGTCCTGGTGCGCGAAGGCGCCAAGGGCGGAGTCATGCACCTGGGCCAGCAGCTCGCGGAAGGACGGGTCGCCGGACAGGTCCGAGCGCAGGACGAGCGTGTTGACGAACAGGCCGATGAGGCCTTCGAGCTCGGAGCGAGAGCGGCCCGCGACGGGAGTGCCGACGGCGAGGTCGTCCTGGCCGGAGTAGCGCTGGAGCAGGACGTTGAACGCCGCCAGGAGCACGGAGAACAGCGTGCGGCCCTCGCGCAGGCCCAGCTCCTTGAGCCCCTGGGTGAGCGCCGGAGGCAGGACGATGGAGTGGCGAGCCCCCTGGGCGTCCATGTTCGCGGGGCGCGGACGGTCCGAGGGCAGCTCCAGCACCGCGTGCGGATCCAACCGCTGGCGCCAGTACGACAGCTGCGCTTCGAGCGCGTCCCCCTGCGACCCCTGCCGCTGCCACGCGGCATAGTCCGCGTACTGCAGGGGCAGCGCCTTCAGGGCCGGCGGCTGGCCGGACGCGAAGGCCTGATACAGCTCCGCCACCTCGCGGACCAGCACGCCCATGGACCAGCCGTCGGACACGATGTGGTGGACCGTGACGAGCATCAGGTGCGCGTCCGCGGAGAGCCGGTAGCGCACCGCGCGCAGCAGCGGCCCCCGCTCCAGGTCGAACGGCACGCGGACGTCTTCGCTCACACGGCGCAAGGCCTCGGGTTCACGCTGGGCCTCCGGCAGGCTCCCCAGGTCCACCTCCGCGATGGACAGCTCCAGGTCCGGAGCGACCTGCTGCAGCGGCCGGCCCTCGTGCTCCGGGAAGGTGGTGCGCAGCGCGTCGTGGCGGTCCACGACGGCCTGGAAGGCCCGGGAGAGCGCCACCGGGTCGAGCTGCCCGGAGAGGCGCACGGTGACGGCCATGTGGAGCGCCGCGTTACCGGGCGACAGCCGCTCCTGGAGCCACATGCGCTCCTGCCCGAAAGAGGCGGCCACGCGGGTGGACGGACGGATCTTTCCACGCAGCAGTTCGGCCAGCCGCGAGCGCTTGTCATCAGAGGGGAGGGTCATGTTGGCGCCAGCTCCTTCGTGTCGCACGGACGGGCGCCGACTCCTCCTGTGGAGCGGCGTCTTCCTGAGGTGCGCGACGACGTGAACTTGGCGTCAGCTATGTCACCGAATGGATACCTTGTCCAAACACGAGGCGAGCGCGGATCCCGGGCCGGTGGACAGCAGTTCCGCGTCGCGTGGCTCGCTCGGCAAGCTCCTGGGTGTCCACGAACGCAACGACACACAGTGCGGGCCACTCGCTGCGACAATTCACGGAGGTTGTCTGACCAGCCTGCGCGCCCCTACGCTTGCCGGATGAAACGACTCTTCGCAGCGCTGGTCCTGCTTCCCTCGATGGCCTTCGGGCAGGTGCGTGTAGACATCGATGTGAAGCTGCCCGACATCGTCTTCTCGACCCCGCCGCCGCTCGTCGTCGTGCAGCCCGGCGTGCAGGTGGTGGAGGACTACGACGAGGACCTCTACGTCGTGGACGATGCGTACTGGGTGCGCCGCGATGGGCGGTGGTACCGGGCGCGCGACTACCGCGGTGGCTGGGAGGTCGTGGAGGAGCGGCGGGTCCCCGTCACCGTCGTCAAGCTGCCGCCCGGGCGTTACAAGCGGTGGAAGCACTCGAAGAAGGGGGCCGTCGTGCCCGCGTCGTACCGTGACGACGGCCGCGACCACCGGCAGAAGGACCGGGGCCACCACGACGACCACCACAAGGGCGGCAAGGGCAAGGGGAAGAAGTAGCTCCGGGGCCGGTCAGTGGGCCGGCGGCTCGCCACCCGCCGGCGCGCGGACGAAGAGCGTCCTGCCCGCTCGAATCGTGCACCTCACGTCGGTGAACCGCCGGACATCCGTGGCGGGATCGCCGCCGAGCACCACGAGGTCGGCGTCGAGGCCCGGCGTGACGCGGCCCCGGCGCTCGCTGGCGCTCCAGCGCGCCGCGGGGGCGGTGGTCAACGACGCGAGGATCCGCATGGGCGTCAGCCCTGCCTGTGCCATGAGGACGTACTCCTGCGTCGGATTGAGGTCCGTCATGTACCCGGCGTCGGTGCCGAACAGGACCTGCCCCCCGGCGCTCGAGAACGCCGCGAGCTGCCGCTCCGCGCCCCCCACGAGGCGCTCGCGCACGTCGGCGGGCACGTCCGCCTTGGCGAGCTCGTAGCCCCAGAGCTGCAGCGTGGGGACCACGGAGACGTGGCGCGAGACCAGCTGGCCGACGAGCTCGGCGCTCCACTCCCGCTTCGGTGAGTCAATGGTGGTGTGCACGATGACGTCGGCCCCGGCCTGCACGGCGGCGCTCACCCCGTCGGGATCCGTGGGATGCACCATGACCAGGCCTCCCCGCCGGTGCGTTTCGTCCGCCGCGGCGCGCGCGATGTCCTCCGCCATGCGCCGGATCTCACCATGCCCCTGGGGCGTGGCGACGAACAGCTTGGTCCCCTGCGCGCCGGTCTTGAAGCTCTCGCGGACGAGGGCGCGGGCCTCCTCCGCCGACGCGGGCTGCGCCAGCTGTCGCAGCAGCTCGGGCGGCAGGTCGCGCAGGTAGAAGGGGATGCCGTTCTCCGGATACAGCGGGGAGCCGACGGTGAGGATCGCCGGCCCCCGCAGCTCGCCGCGCTCGATGCGCTGGCGGAGGGCTCCGGTGTTCGCGGGGTCGGAGCCGGTATCGACGACCGTCGTGAAGCCGTAGCGCGTGGTCAGCTGGCTCAGGGGGGACTGGAGCTCGTCACGCGGCCGGCTCGCGGCCCCGGCGAACGCGGGGTCCGTGAAGTGGACGTGGCTGTTCTGGAACCCGGCGGTGATGACGCCGCCGCCGCAGGCGTCCTCACGCCGCACCCCGGCAGGTGGAGCGTCCGGCGCGGAGCCGACGGCTTCAATCTTCCCGCCGCTCACCACCACCCAGGCGTCGTCCAGCGGTGGCGCGTCCGGAGCCACATAGAGCCGCGTGCCCGTCAGGAGCCAACGATCGGCGACAGCAGGGCGCTGACCCGACGCGCAGCCCGCGGTGGCCAGCCAGAAGAGAAGTGCGATCCGTTTCATGAGGTTCACCTCGCGGATCCGCACCGTGCGCTCAAGGACACACGCCGTCAAACCGCCGATGCACAAGCTGCTCACGAACTTCACGACGGATCGGATTTCAATGTAAGCTGTTATATCTTAATATTATTGACTTCCTGTTTTGTGCGCTCGCAATGTCTCCCTGTCGCCAAGGCTGGCGACAGGGGAGCACACCATGCCGAAGTCGAAGCAACTCGCGTCCTGCCTTGCCCTTGCCCTGGCCGCGTCCGCGCCGGCGGCCCTCGCGGATTCGGCCATCTACGGCGGCGGCCCGTTCTATTCCGGCGGCACCGCGGTGATGAACGACCTGCGCGGCTCGGGCTTCACCACCGTGATCCTCTGGAGCTTCCACATCGAGGACAACGGCGACCTCGTCTACAACGACATCCCGGTGGTGAGGAACGGCGCCTACATCGGAGACCCGGCCTGGCCCACGCGGCTGGCCTCGCTCAAGACGGCGCCGACCTCGGTCAATCGCATCGAGGTGTCCATTGGCGCCTGGAGCGTCCCCGACTTCGAGCGCATGGCCCGGCTGGTCAACGGCACCGCCGCTGGCTGCGGCAGCACCCTGGTCTGCGGCACGGGCAGCAGCAGCATCCTGTACCGCAACTTCCAGGCGCTGAAGACCGCCACCGGCGCCACCGCGGTCAACTTCGACGACGAGAGCGCCTACGACCTGGCCCCGACCACCCAGTTCGGGCAGATGCTGGTGGGCCTGGGCTACAAGATCACCTTCGCGCCCTACACCCAGCAGACCTTCTGGCGCAGCCTCAAGGACAACCTCGGCGGCGCGGTCGACGGCATCTACCTCCAGGTGTACGACGGCGGCGCCAGCAACAACCCGGCGAGCTGGAACACCGCGATGGGCATGACCGTGGACCCGGGCCTGTGGTCGCGCCACGGCTCCGGCTGCGCCAGCGGTGACAGCCCGGCCACCGTGCAGAGCAAGATGAGCAACTGGAAGAGCACCGCCGGCATCAACGGCGGCTTCATCTGGCTGTACGACGACATCCAGGCGTGCGCGGCGCAGGGCACCAGCGCGCAGTACGCGGCGGCGATCAACACCGCGGTCAGCGGCAACACCCCGCCCGTGGCCAACTTCGGCGTCACCGTGAGCGGACTCACCGCGACCTTCAGTGACGCCTCCAGCGACAGCGACGGCACCATCGCCTCGCGCGGCTGGAGCTTCGGCGATGGCAGCGGTTCGACCGCCACCAACCCCAGCCATGTCTACGCCAGCGGTGGCAACTACCCCGTCAGCCTGACCGTGACCGACAACGGCGGGGCCAGCCACACCCGGACCCAGACCGTCTCGGTCGGCGCCGGCTACGTCAACCTGGCGCTGAACAAGCCGGCGACCGGCTCCACCGCCTGCAACAGCAGCGAAACGCCGGCCAAGGCGGTCAACGGGAGCGTCTCCGGCGGCACGACCGACAAGTTCTGCTCGTTGGCCTCGGGGGCCTGGCTGCGGGTGGACCTGGGTTCAGCGCAGACGGTCAGCAGCTTCGTCGTCAAGCACGCCGGCGCGGGCGGTGAGTCGAGCACCTGGAACACCCGGGCCTTCACCATCCAGACCTCCAGCAACGGCACGAGCTGGAGCACCCCGGTGACGGTGACCAACAACACCGCCAGCACCTCGACCCACGCCATCAGCGCCACCTCCGCGCGCTACCTCAAGCTCAACGTGACCACCGCGTCCCAGAACGGCGACCCGGCCACGCGCATCTACGAGTTCGAGGTGCACTGACCCCGCGGGAGGAGCGGCATCGCGCGACGGACGCGCCATGCCGCGCTGCCGCGGCTACGGCTGCGGCACGCCCGACTCGTAGGCCTTGCGGATGGCCTGGGCACAGGCGCGGGACTTCTCGCCCTCCTCGTCCCCGAAGAGCTGGCGACTGCGGGCCAGGACCATGTACCGGTTCCTGGCGGCGTTCACCCAGGGATAGAAGCCAAACGCTCCCGGGGAGGAGTGGCCCGTCACGGTCCACGCGCCGTTGACGGTCTCTCCTTCAATCCAGTGCCCGAGCCCGTAATACGTCTCTCCCCCCGTCCACGGCGTGAACGACACGCCTGGGCCCCCCGCCCAGGCCGGAACGGAGTCCACGGTCAGCTGGGAGGACAGCGCGTACTGGTTGTTGATCAGCTTCCTCAGGAAGACGCGGTACTGCGCCGCGCTGCCGGAGAAGCCCCCGGCCGGAGCGACGGCGCTGTCGGACTCTGGAAGGGTGGTGCCCAACTGGGCGTTGACCCAATCCATGACGCTCAGCAGCCCCGTGCCCCTCCTGGCCCCGATGTCGTCCAGGGCCAGCTTCTGCATGTGGCCGCCGTTGTAGAAGAACCGGCCGTTCTGGAGCGGGCGGTAGGTGACGTTCTTGTAGGCGGCGCCGTAGCACTCCGAGACCGTCGTCCCGGCGTCTCCACACAAGGTGGTGTTCTCGTCGATGTAGCCGCTGGTGAAGTTGAGCCGCTTCTTCTCGTCCGCGGTGAGGTTGGCGTACCCCCGCGACTGCACGTAGGCCCCCGCGTACAGCCACTTGCTCGCGGACGCGATGGGCATCACCGTCTCGGCCGTCACCCCGCTGCCTCGCGGGATGGCGTAGAGCGGCCCCGCGCCATTGCCAATCTCCCAGTAGAAGTTCCCGAGCGGCGAGCAGCTCGCCGAGGTGTTGGCCGTGGTCAGCGCGGCCTGTTCGCCCGCCGTGAGCGCCGCCTGGGCCGTGCCCGGGGGCGCATCCGCGACGGCGTCGAAGGTGTCCTCCGTGGTTCCACAGCCGATGAGGCCCAGCGCCAGCAGCCCGCACGCCGAGATGAAAGTCGTCCTTCGGTGTTGCTTCATGGGGAATTCCTCCGGGAAATGCCCTGTGAACCCGGGAAGCGCCCGGAAGTTGCGCGCCTCTTTTTCGCGGGCGGGCGCCGGAGCGTCCGGGCTCGAACTCGGCGCACCGGCGACGAAAGGGATGTGTGAGGTCGGTACGACGCCGGCCTCGCTTCGCTACCGGGAGAAGGACCCATGACGTGCGGACACTGGCGCTGGCGTGTCGCCACCACCCAGCGGGACCTGGATGACGCGGCCCGCATCCGCTGGGCTGTCTTTGGCGGAGAAATGGGACTGCTGACCGAGCAGTCCGCGCTGTCGCGGCGGGAGATGACCTCCATCGACACGCTCGACACCACGGTGCACCTGCTCGTCCATGTCGGCTCCGAGCCGGTGGCGACGATGCGGGTGGCGCTGCCCAACGCGGAGGTGGCGGCGAACCTGGGCGGGCCGGTGGGGCTCGAGCTCGCGCAGCGGCTGGACCTCTCGGGCGTGCTCCAGCCGGGGAGGGTGCTCGCGGAGCCCTCGCGCTTCTGCGTGCTGCCGAGGTGGCGCCGCACGCAGGCCGTCTCGTGGCTGCAGGCGGCCATGTACGCGGAGAGCCGGCGGCGCGGGGTGACGCACTGGATCGCGTCCGCGAACCTGGAGACGGACTCGCCCGAGGATGCGCTGCTGGCGTGGCGGGTGGCGGCCCACCGGGGATGGCAGAGTCCGCGCTGGCGGGTGGACGTGCCCGACCCGCGCCAGGCCCCCAAGCGGCCCCGCAAGCCCTTCTACACGCCGGAGGAGCGGGCGAGGGCGGAGCAGGGGCTGTGGGACGGGCTGCGGGTGCCCAGGTCCCCCTCGCTCTTCGCCACGACGATGGGGGCGCGCTTCATCGCGGAGCCGCTCTACGACGCGTACTTCCAGTGGTTCACGCTGCCGCTCGTCATGGCGCTCGATGAGATCCCCGCGGAAACCCTGACGCACTTCCACGCGCTGGAGCACGGCGTGAGCCCCGCCGTCTAGGCCCGGGGCGGCTTCTTCCTTCCCTTCACCTTCAACACGCAGCAGCCGGGACTCCAACGGACCCCGGACAGGAGACGTACGTGCAAACACAGACGGAGCAGCAGGTGGGAACGCAGTGGCTGGCGGTGCTGGATGAGGAGGCGCGGGGGCTGGTGGCGGCGGTGGATGCGCGGCCCGACGCCAGCCGCCTCCTCGATGGCACCCTCGACGTGGAGGGCTACATCCACTACCTCGTCCAGACGTATCACTACGCGCGCTGGAGCACGCCGATCCTCGCCGAGGCCGGCCACCGGCTCAACCGGCTGGGACGGCACCCGGAGCTGGCGGCGCTGTTGATCCAGAAGGGCGAGGAGGAGCGCGGGCACGACCGCTGGTTGCTGTCGGACCTGAAGAACCTGGGCTGCTCCGAGCAGCAGGTGGAGGCGGCGGCGCGGAGCCCGGCGGTGGAGGCCTACACGGGGTGGAACTTCTTCACGTCGCGCTCGGGCGTGCCGACGGCGGTGCTGGGCACCGCGTACGTGCTGGAGTACCTGTCGCAGACGCGGGCGGGCGTGTGGGCCGAGCGGCTGAAGGCGGTGGCCGCCATCCCCAACATCCACAAGTCGGTGACCTTCCTGCGCAGCCACGGGGCGCTGGACGGGGACCACGTGGCGGAGATGCAGCGGCTCCTGGCGCGGCTGACGGACCCGGAGGACCAGGAGGCGATCCTCTTCTCGGCCCGGGTCGCCCGGAGCGTCTACCCGCGCATCTTCCGTGAGGACGGCGCCTCCAGCCCCACCCTCGCGAGGTAGCGACGACCGCACGCAAGCGGGGAGCGCCTCCCGTCCGGGCCCTGGCCCATCGGGAAGCGTCTTCCCCCGCGTTCGACTCGCTCAGACAGGCTTGTTGAGGCGGGCGGCCTGGTAGAGGAGGTCCGCGCGGCTGTCCACGCCCAGCTTGTCGAAGATGTTCCGCACGTGGGTCTTCACGGTCAGGAGCTTGCGCCCGAGCTCAACGGCGATCTGCTCGTTGTTCCGGTTGCAGAGCAGGTGCCTCGCGATGGTGGCCTGGCGGGGCGTGAGCTGGCGTTCCATCTCCCAGGGGAGCGGGATGGAGTGGGGAATCTCGTTCAGCCTGAGCGCCCATCGCCGGGGACCGTCGGCGGCGGGCATCTCGATGAAGCGGCAGGTGCGGTTGCCCTCGGGATGGTTGAAGACCCAGAGGGTCTTCCCCAGCCGGGCGTCCGCGTCCATGCGCACCAGGGCGTCCAGCCGCTCCTTGAAGACGAGCGGGAGCCCGGAGGAGTGCAGGTCCGCGCCGGTGAACCACCGGGCCAGGAGGGCGTTGGCGTGCTCGGAGCGGAACTCCACGCGGGAGGGAGGCTCCACGACAAGGTAGGCGGAGTCGGGACGGCGGTGGAGCTCCTCGAGCAGGTGGGCGCCGGCCATGAGGCCCTGGGCGTCATTGCAGTTGCGCACCATGTTCATCAGGTGCTCGTTGAGGCTGGCGACCGCGGCGGTGTTCTCCGAGGAGAAGGGGCGTCGCTTGTTCCGGTAGAACGCGAGCGCGCCGACGAGGCCGGGGCCGATGGGGAGGAGGACCGCCATGATGTGTTCCAGGGTCAGGTCCAGCTCCCGGCTGCGTTGGAAGATGAGGGTCCGTTCGTACTCCGAGCGGGTGAGCAGCTGCGTATCGCGGACGGGCACGTTGGGCCGCGCGAGGATGGGCTCCCGCAGGAAGTCGTGTTCGGCCAGGACGGCATAGTCATCCAGCAGGCGGATGGGGAAGCCTGGGACGAGCCATTGGAAGTCGAACGGCGCCGTGTGCATGAGGCACAGGGCCATGGCGTCGGCCTGGACGAACTCGAGCAGGGACGCACGCGTGGTTTCGAGGACCTTGGGGATGCTCAGCGCGCTGTTGAGTCCACTGATGACGCTGTCCCGGAGCACCAGCTCCTGGGTGTTGAAAGCCGTTGGATTGAACATCCGCGCGTCCTTGTCATCTTGACCGGGCAGGCTGCGGACCCCAGCCTAATCCAGTCCGATGGCAAGTCCTACGCCCGGGCCACCGCCCGAGGCCTCATCCAGGGCCCCGGGCGGCATGCGGCTCAGCTCACTGGATGACGGTGACGACCTGGGTCTGGCAGGTGACCGGGTCGACGAAGGACTGGGCCGCGTCGACGGTGCAGGCGGCGCCGCCGTAGGTGCCGAAGAAGACCTGCGCCTGGCAGCTGCCGCCGACGTCACTGACCTCCACCCGCCAGACACACGTCTTCGCGGCGGCCGGGTTCGCCGGGTCCACCGTCCAGTAGTACTGCTGCGCGACCATCGGGGCCGGGGTGGGGGCGCTCACCTCGAAGCCGCCATAGCTGGCCGTGGGCACGGGATAGGGATTGAACACGCCGTTGAGCGTCCCCGTCAGGACCTGGATGCCCAGGGAGATGGGCAGGCCCGTCTGGTTGAGGACGAAGAGGTCCTCCAGCGCGGGGCCGACGGACGCCACCTGGGACTCCCGCTTCGTGGGCAGCTGGACCGCCCCCTCGCGGACGCTGACGTACTCGTCACGCTGCGACAGGAAGTCAGGGAACCCGAGCTCCACCTGTCCGGCGAACGCGATGGACGGAGCGAGCGACAACAGCGAGGCAGCCAGGAAACGCTTCACGTTCCTCGTCATGGACTACTCCTGAGTTGTTGGTGTGGGGTCGGCCGAAGCCAATGCCTTACTAGCATTCCCTCCCGCTCAACTGCAAATCAAAACCAGTAATTCGTGGAGTTCCTGTGAATGTGGATGATTGCCATCCTGGCGTGTCACGCGTTCGTTGGGATGTCAGGCTAAGGGGTTTCCACGGGTCGGCAAAGCCATACGCATGTCATTCGCGGGGCGCCGGGCGGGAGGGGGCTTCCTCCCGGAAGAGGTGTGGCCGGCGAAGGCCCAGCCCTCCAGCGCGTCGTCCGTCGCGGGCGCGAGGACCTGGGGGCGAGTGGTGCTGCCCAGGGAATGGCTCCCGGAGTTCGCGGAGAACCCCAGAATGGTTTTCTTCGGTCCGGGTGACTGGGATAGGAGCCATTCCAGGTTCATGAACATGGAGCGGTCACGTCCGTTGTAAGCGCTCCAGTCCCCAGGATGTCCCAGGCGCCCGAGCATCCAGCGCCCACCCTGGAGGAGGACTGCCACGCCAGGCTGGAGTGGATGGCGGCGAACGCCGCGCCGCCGCGGTTTGATCCGAACCCGCTCGTCATCCGACCGGCCGCGGACAACCCTGACGTCAGGCCGTCCGGCCCAGCTTCCCGGCCATCACCTCGCGCATGTCCGTAGGCGCGCGCCCCAGCAGCTCCCGCAGCGTGGGATCGACGGCCGCGAACTCGCCATCGCGGCTCGCGCGGTAGAGGCCGAGCGAGATGGCCACCGCGGGCGCGGGCATGCCGGAGGCCACGAGCTTCGCGCGCAGCTCGTCCTCCGGCACGACGCTCCGGCGGAGCGGGCGTCCGAGGACGCTCGACGCGAGCTCGCACAGCGCTTCGAAGTCGAGCGCCTGCGCTGCCGTGAGCGGCGGCGTCGGCCCGTCGTACCGGCCCTCGTTCGCGAGGATCACCGCCGCTGCTTCCGCCAGATCCGCGTGCGTGGTCCAGGAGACCTTCCCGTCCGCGGGCGCCTCGAAGACGCCCGTCTTCAGGCCCCTCTCCAGCAGGAACACCGCGCTCGAAGCGTAGAAGCCGTTGCGAAGCGCGGTCCACGCCAGCCCGGACCCGCCCAACATCTGCTCCGTCGCCGCATGGTCGAGCATCGGAGGAAACGCCGAGGAGCGGCTCGCGGCCATGTGGCTCGTGTAGACGATGCGCCGCGCGCCGGCGGCCCGCGCGGCGTCGATGGCGGCGCGATGTTGGGCCAGGGGGTCGCCGCCCGTCGCGCGCGCGTTCGAAGAGACCATCAGCACCTGGGTTGCGCCCTCGAAGGCGTGCGCGAGGCTCGCCGGCTCCGCGAAGTCCCCCCTGCGCACCCGGACGCCACGTGCCGCCAGGTCCTGGGCCTTGTCCACGTCCCGGACGCTGACGGCGACCCGGTCCACCGGGACGCGGGTGATGAGGTTCTCCACGATGAGACGGCCGAGCTGCCCGGTGGCTCCGGTCACGACGATCATCGAACGCTCCTTGGGGTATCGGTGGAAACAGTTCCTTGTTTCCGGCGATAACGTAGCGGCCGTTAACGGCGATATCAAGCATTCGTTATCGGCGTTCCAGGGGCTGCGTGCTATCTCAGCGCCATGAGGGACCGCGAGAAGGTCGCTGCCGAGGACGCGGAGGGCTCCGATGTGCGCGCGCGCATCATCGCGGCCGCCGCTGAGCTCATCGCCTCCGAAGGGCCCGAGGCCGCGACCACGCGGGCCGTGGCCTCCGCCGCGGGGGTGCAGGCGCCGACCCTCTACCGGCTCTTCGGCGACAAGCGCGGCCTGCTCGCGGCCGTCTTCGAGCACGCCATGCGGCGCTACGTGTCGGAGAAGGCGGCGCGCAAGCCGCACCCGGATCCGCTTCAGGACTTTCGCGACGGCTGGGACATGCACATCGCGTTCGGCCTCAGCCATCCCGGGCTGTTCGCCATCATGAGCAGCGATCCCCAGCTGGCGTCGCGGTCCCCGTCGCTGGGTGACGGGGAGGACGTCCTGCGCAGGCGCATCCGGAACCTCGCGCTCGCGGGCAGGCTGCGGGTCAGTGAGGAGCGGGCGCTCGGCCTCGTGTCGGCGATGGGTATTGGCGCCGTGCTCACGCTGCTGAGCCAGCCCGAAGACAAGCGCGACCCCGGGCTCGCCCAGGCCGCGCGCGAGGCGGCGGTGGCCGCCATCACGGGCGAGGCGGCGACCCCGAAGAACGCGGAGGTCCGCGCCATGGCCGCCGCGCTGCGGGCCTCCATGGGGCGGATCCGTGTGCTCTCGAAAGGCGAAAGCCTGCTGCTGAGCGAGCTGCTCGAGCGCATCGCGGACGCCGGGTAGCTGGAGTCCACGCCGGCGAGCTGGAAGCGCACGCTGCCCGCCTGTCCCTCGCAGGTCGGCGTGGGGAGTGATGGCCAGCAAGCAGAGGCCACGTCCCGGGGGCCGGGGGCTGCCCCATGCAGGGATAATGCTCACCTGATGGGGGTGGAGCTGCCCATCCATGACAGAGTGGGCGCCATCCGAATCCTCTTCTCGATGGCGTTCTGGACCTTCCTCGCGCTGTCCAGCGCGGTGTTGTTCCTTGGGGCGCTCCTGCTGTGGGCGCTCACCCGCCCGTTTGACGCGAATGGACGCGTGCTTCACCTGTACTCGTGCTTCTGGGCGCAGCTGTATTTCTACGTGAACCCGATGTGGAACCTGCGGGTGGAGGGCCGCGAACGCCTGCCCTGGAAGGGCGCGGCGGTGCTGGTGGCCAACCACGAGTCGCTGGGGGACATCCTGGTCCTCTTCGGCCTCTACCGGCCCTTCAAGTGGGTCTCCAAGGCGGAGAACTTCAAGCTGCCGCTCATCGGCTGGAACATGCGCCTCAACCGCTATGTGCCGCTCATCCGCGGAGACCGCGCCAGCATCATCCAGATGATGGCCGGGTGCAGGCATTGGCTGTCGCGCGGCGTCCCCATCCTGATGTTTCCCGAAGGCACCCGCTCCCATGACGGCCAGGTGAAGGCTTTCAAGGACGGCGCCTTCACGCTCTCCATCCAGGAGCGCTGCCCCCTCATCCCGGTGGTCCTCACCGGCACCGCGCGGACCATGCCCAAGCACGGACTGGTCCTCCAGCAGGCGGTCCACGCCCGGGTGCGCGTGCTGGAGCCCATCGACCCCGCGGGCTTCGCCGGGGACGTGCACGCCCTGCGCGACCACGTGCGCGACCTCATCATCCGCGAGAAGGCGCGCATGGACGCCGAAGGTTGAGCGTGCCACCGGCCGCGCTCGCCGTCTCCCGCTCAGGGAGCGCCGAGGGCTGGTGGCGCCGAGGGGCTCATGGGGCGCCGAGCATGGTCCGGCGGCCAGAGCGTCTCCGCGCCGGGCCTCGGGGCAGGGTACGATGACGGCCTTCGTGCCAACTCCAAGCTCCCCTCCCATGACCTTCGCTTCACTCGGCCTGTCGGATGCGCTCACCCGCGCCCTGGCCGAACTCGGATACGACGAACCCACGCCGGTGCAGCGCGCGGCCATTCCCGTGGTGCTGCGCGGCGGCGACGTCCAGGCTTCGGCGAAGACCGGCTCGGGGAAGACCGCCGCGTTCCTCCTGCCCGTCCTGGAGGCCCTGCGCGCGCGCCCGGGTGGGGCGGTCCGGCCGGTGCGGGCCTTCATCCTGGTGCCCACGCGGGAGCTCGCCGCTCAGATTGTCGACGCCCTCCAGCGGTATGGCCGTCACTTGAAGAAGCCGCTGAAGACCTGCCTCGCGGTCGGCGGCGTCTCCGCGAACCCGCAGATGCTGGCGCTCCGGGGCGGGGCGGACGTCGTGGTGGCCACGCCGGGGCGCGCGCTGGACCTCGTGGAGCAGAACGCGCTCCGGCTGGGGCAGGTGGAGACGCTGGTGCTCGACGAGGCCGACCGGCTCTTCTCCCTGGGCTTCGCGGACGAGCTCAACCGCCTGCTCGCGCTCCTGCCCGCGCGGCGCCAGAACCTGCTGTTCTCCGCCACGTTCCCACCCGCCGTGCGCACGTTCGCGGAGCGGCTGCTGCACGAGCCCACGCGCATCGACGTGGACGACGGTGAGCTGCCCGGCGCGGACCTCATCGTCCAGCGGGCCATCCAGGTGGATGCACCCCGGCGCACCATGCTCCTGCGGCACCTGCTGGAGACCCACGCCTGGTCCCGCGTGCTCACGTTCGTCGCCAGCCGCTACGCGGCGGACCATGTCGCGCTGAAGCTCAACCGCGCCGGCATCCCCGCGACGTCGCTGCACGGCGAGCTCAGCCAGGGGGCCCGCACGCAGGCGCTCGCGGACTTCAAGGCGAAGCGCGTGCGCGTCCTCGTCGCCACCGACGTCGCCGCACGCGGCCTGGACATCGCGGGGCTGCCCGCGGTCGTGAACTATGACCTGCCCCGCTCGACCGTGGACTACGTGCACCGCATCGGCCGCACGGGGCGCGCGGGCGAGAGGGCATGGCGATCAGCTTCGTCAGCGCGGACACCGAGGCCCACTTCCGCCTCATCGAGAAGCGCAACCAGCTCACCGTCGCGCGAGAGCAGGTGGCGGGATTCGAGCCCGTGGAGACGGCCGGGCCCGCCGCGCCGCCGCTGGATCCGAACGGCGGCGTGAAGGGCCGGCGCAAGAGCAAGAAGGACAAGCTGCGCGAAGCCGCCGCCGCCCAGCCCCCGAAGCGCAAGCCGTAGCACCCGCGCCAGCCCGCCCCCCCCAGGGTGATTGTGCCCGGCCGTGGGGGCCCCCTAGCTTCGGCCCGGGGGGCCCCATGCTGCTCAAGCAAGAGTATTACGCCGACGAGGTCTGGCCGGGCTGGCTCAATGACATCCGCAACTCGCCTCATCGCGCCATCTTCCTGCATGGGGTGATGGGCAGTGAGCTGTATGACCGGCAACGCCGTGACACCCTCTGGCTCGACACGGGCATCTGGCACGAGGTGGACAACCTCGCCTTCCTGAACGTCACGCCCCAGGGCGGAGTCGACGGCCCCGGGCAGTTCATCTACGCGCGCTCCACCGTCAACCTGCCCGTCTTCGGCGATCACTACGCTGACTGTCTCGGGGCCATCGGGTGGGGCCGCTTCAACTTCGACTGGCGCGACGGCATTGGCATCGAGGCACAGCGGCTGGCGCTCTTCCTGCGGAGCCTGTGCGCGGACGGGAAGAAGCTGTGCTTCGTCACCCACAGCATGGGCGGCTGCGTGCTGCTGCGGATGCTGGCCTCCACGCGTGAGTTCGATGACGTCATCGAGCGCATCGTCTTCTGCGCGCCGCCCTTCTGGGGCGCCCTCAAGCCCATCCGGGTCATCGAGGATGGCACCGGCACGCCCGCGGACTGGCTCATCAGCAACGCCACCCTGCGCCAGTCCGCGGTGAGCATGCCGGGGCTCTTCAACCTCCTCGTGGCGCCCCGCGAGTACTGGCCCACGCGCGTGCCCGGGCTGGACGCGGTGCTGAAGTACCCCGTGCGCACCGGGCAGGACCTCTACCGCGCCGCGTCCTGGACCAATCCCTACCGCCTGGAGCTGCGCGACCCGCTGCTGCGCTTCTCCTACAGCGGCTATCAGTTCACCCGCCTGCAGGCGCAGGACGTGGCCCAGCGCTTCGCGTCGCGCACCGTGGTCATCGTCGGCCTGAATGGGAGGACGGACTACGCGGCGCTCATGGGGCCAAAGGGCTGGACGCTCCACTCGCAGCCGCCGCCCGCGCCGGGCAGGCTCTCCAACGGGGACGGCACCGTGCTCTTCCAGGCCTCGCTCCTGCCGGGGCTGCCCACCACGTGCTACCACGCCTACGTGCCCCCGCAGCGCGAGGACTCGCACAGCGACCTGGTCAACCTGCCGGAGGTCACCAACGCCATCCTCACGGCGCTCACCGGAGGCTCCCTGGCCTCCAGCGGGCTGGTGCCCTACGCGGACTTCCTCCCCGCCATCGACTGGAGCCTCGAGGTCGAGCAGGCCCCCGAGCCCGGCCCGACGGAGAACCTGGGCTACCTGGAGCGCGCGCGGCTGCGGGCGCGGCTCCCCCTGGCGCAGTGGGGACCCTCGCTGGACCCGGGAGGCAACGACGACCGGCTCTTCCATGCCACGCGGCAGTCCGCGTTCAAGGTGCTCCACGGTGCGGACCTGCGCACGGAGGCCGGCCGCCTGGGGGTGAGCTACCGCTTCCTCGCCGACCACATCCGGGACCTGCTCCTGCCGGTGCTCTCCGGGTGACCGCCGCTGCAGCGGCCGCGTCCTGGACGCGAAGTCAGAACGAGGCGCTCCACGTGAGCGCGGCGCCGCCGGGGGTGGGCGTGACGTTGAGGTCGAGCAGCGCGGAGAGGGCGCTGCGTTGCCGCTTCCACTCGACGTAGTTGTTGTGGCGGCTGACGCCCACGATCAGGAGCGGGACGCCCACGGCCGCGAAGAGGCCTCCGACGACCAGCGACGTCCCAAGGCAGACGCCCTGGGTGTCGCTGGGCACGAGGCTGGTCTTGCACAGGGGCGACGTGAGCAGGTTGACCGCCCCCACGCCGGTCAGGATGCTGCCGGTGACGAGCATCCCGGTGCCCGTGGGAGGGGGCTTGCCATTGAGCAGGTCGAGCCGGGGCTCCTGCGCGAGGACGGGAGCCGAGGCAAGGGTGACGGCTGCGCTCACGACCAGGGAGAGAGTCACGTTCATGTGACGACGAGAGCGCGGGCGCGAGCGAAGCGTCAAGCGTACCCAGGTCACACCCCCTCGCGGGGCGTGTCTGGCTTTGGGGTGATCCGGACCCGCGAGCCTGCCGTCCAGAGGTTCCGGGGCGCGCTGTGTGTGGGTGTCGCGTGGCCGTTGGGCCCCGGCCGGGGTCTCCTGGGCTGGCACGCCACGTCGTGGCGCCCATGGAGGCCGGGGCCGCGTCGTCGGGATGGCGGCGGCAGCCGGCTGGGAAGGGAAAGTCCGGATGAAGGCGAACCGCTGGCTGTTGCTGGGGGCCCTGGGTGTGGCCCTCGGTGTCGTGGCTTGTAGCAATGGAGAAATTGGCAAGCCGCCTGACAACCCGCCGGTCACCGTGGATGCCGGGACGGACGCGGGGCAGCCCCTCCCCGACGCGGGGCCCGGCTCCCAGTGTCTCAACGAGGGCACGGCGTGCAGCCGGGACTCGGGCGCCCAGTGCTGTACGGGCCTCTGTTCGGACACGGGCGTCTGTCCGGCCCCCAGTGCCCAGTGCACCGCCGCGGGCGCGGCCTGCACCAGCGGCATCGAGTGCTGCACGAACAGCTGCCTGGACGGCACGTGCTCCACGCTGCAGTGCCTGGACGTGGGCAGCACGTGCGCCAGCGCGGAGGCGTGCTGCACGAAGCTCTGCGGCGCGGATGGCAAGTGCGCGGCGCTGCCCTCCAGCGGCACCAGCAGCTGCAAGGTTCCGGGCCAGGCCTGCACCGGCGCGGGGGACTGCTGCTCCAGCAACTGCCAGGGCGGGGTCTGCAAGGCGGCGTACTCGTGCCAGGCCAACGACGACCTGTGCATGAAGGGCGCGGACTGCTGCGGCGGTGTGTGCTCGCAGGAGAACACGGGCACCCCGGGCCGCTGCGTGGCGGTCAGCGGTGGCGGCGCGGGCGGCTGCCTCCAGGACGGCAACCCGTGCTCGGGCTCCAGCAACTGCTGTTCGCGCACGTGCGTGGACCTGGGCTACGGGACCACCGTGTGCCAGCCGGTGGGCGGCTGCCGTCCCACGGGCGACTACTGCACCGACGACGGCGTGTGCTGTGGCGGTGAGAAGGTGTCCAACGCGGTGGACTGCCGCGAGAGCCGCTGTGACAAGCCGAATGGCTGCAACCCGGTGGGCAACATCTGCGGCAGCGGCCAGCTGCCCGACGGCGGCATCATCGACGTGAACGCCCGCGAGGCCTGCTGCGACGGCCAGAAGGCCGTGTGCAAGGTGGACTCCGCCGGCGTGCCGCGCTGCTTCGGCGGCTGCCCCAACAACAACTGCCCGGCGGGCTGCCCCACGGGCTACACCGGCGAGGAGCCGTGCTGCATCGCGCAGGAGCAGCAGTGCCAGTTCTCCGACCAGTGCTGTGGCGGCGCGCGCTGCCTGCCCGGCGCGGATGGCGGCCTGACCTGCCAGAAGGTGACGTGCGATCCCGTGGGCACGACCTGTGACCCGCAGAACTCCAAGTGCTGCGCCGGGACCACCTGCTCCATCGTCTCCGAGTTCGCCTACGCCTGCCGTGCCGGGGCCGTGCCGGGCGGCGGCACCGACGGCGGCACGGGCACCCAGGACGGCGGGACGGACGCGGGCACGTGCGCCGCGAACGGGAAGGCCTGTGGCTCGGGTGCCGCCTGCTGCTCCGGCATCTGCACCAATGGCACCTGCGCGGCCCCCAGCGCCTGTCAACCCCAGGGCCAGGCCTGCACCTCGCCCGCGGACTGCTGCGTCGGGCTCGGCTGCACCATCCCGGGTGGCAGCATCGTCGGCACCTGTGAGACGGGCTCGACGTGCTCCGCCGCCGGTCAGGCGTGCTCACCCACCAGCCCGTGCTGCCCGCGGCTCAGCTGCGAGACGGTCACCGGGGAAGCCTGCACCGGGACGACGCCCTGCACGTGCAACAGCCCGATTGGCTGACAGGAGACACCATGTTGACATCCCATCCGCGTTCCATGACCGCTGTCGTGTGTTCCCTCTTGCTGTCCCTGGGCCTCACGGCGTGCGGTGATGACGACATCAGCTCCGACGAGCAGGCCCGCCGCGCGTACCTCGGGCTCGACACGTCCGTGAGCAAGGCCTTGCAGCTGGGCTTCACCGGCTTCAACGCCGCGTCCAGCGCGAACATCCCGCCCCAGTCCACGACGGGCGACGCCTCCGGGACCCTGCTCGTCACCGGGCAGGTGGACCAGGGCAGCTCGGCCAACAAGGGCATGCGCCTGCGCATCGGCATGACCGGGTACTCCGACGGCGAGATCGTCGTCGGCGAGGACGAGGACCCGGTGAACCTCACCTACGCTTCGAGCACCGACACGACGACGCAGCCGGAGCTCACCCTCCAGCTGCGCGACATCCCGGGCGGCACCTTCACCGGGACGCTCAAGGGGCCCTTCCAGATGACCGGGGACCTGGAGGGCAGCGTCACCCTGGACCTCACGCTCACGGGTGAAATCGAGGACGACGGCACCGGCCAGGTCCGCCGCACGCCGGGCAGCACCCACGTGACGGGCACCGCCACCTCCGGAGACGGCGTCTACACCGTCGACGTCACGCGGTAGCCGAGCGCCGCGCGGGCCCCATTGCCCCCGGGAGGCAGCTCCCGGGGGCAGCGCGCCGGGGACTACTCGACGACGTACACCAGGCTCTCCCCCTGGTAGTAGGGGCGGTAGCGGACGCCGCCGCACTGCTGGTAGGTGACGCCGCCCGCCACCGTGGCCACGCACCCCGCGGGGAGCGCGGTGACGGTGTGCGCGCTCGCCGGCACCGCCACCACGGCCGTGTTCGTGCCGCCGTAATAGGCGTCCTGACGGGCAGCCGTGCGTCGCGAGGTGCGCCGCGCCACCCGGCGCGACGTGCCGTAGTTCTGGGCCAGGGCCACCTGCGGGATCATCTCACCCAGGAAGAAGAGCCCCAGCAACAACGCCCCCGCCCGCTGGCGGGAGCTGCGCGCGTGCATCCTCATTTCGAGCCTCCTTGCCGCGCCCCGCCCTGCGAGTCGGGTGCGAGGAACGACACGCGCACCGCATCGCGTGGGGGCGTGAACTGGAATTGATCCGGGGTGAGCCGGGGCGACAGGTTCCATTCGGACAGGCGCACCGAGTACTGCGGCGCTCCCGGCAGGTCCCGGGAGGTGATGACGTACTTGCGCGGCAGGGGCCGCGGGCCCTCCTCGACCCACAGCTCCCAGTCCACGCCGTCGCTGTTGCGGAACGCCAGGTGGTGCACGGGCACGCCGTCCAGCATGGAGCGGCCCAGGTAGCTGCCGGAGCACACGTCCTCGGTGAGGGTGGCGTAGGGGTTGCTGACGAGGAGGTCCGACCCGGGCGCATCCAATCCGAGCTTTTGTGAGGCCATGTCCATCATGGCATCCACGGTGGAGGGGCTGGCGTCGTCGCATAGGCGTTGGCGCGCTCGCCAAGAAGGGTGAGCTGCCGGCCGTCATAGAAGAGGTGCAGCTTCGCGAGGTCCCCGGTGCGGTCCACGCGGAGCCGGTTGGGCCGCTGCAGGCGCACGTCGCCCGCGCGCTGCATCTGGACCTTCTGCCCCGAGTCGAGCACCTCATCGAGCGTCCCCTCGGTGCGCACGGAGAACTCGCGCTGCGCGGCCAGGAAGTCGCTCATCTGGCGCAGGATGCGCTGGGCCTGGGGGTCGATTCGAGCGGCGGGCTCGGTGGACCTGGTGGGCTCGGTGGTTGCCTTCTCCTGCTGCGCGCCCCCGAGCAGGGGTGTCGCTCCCAGGAGAAGGGCGAGCAGGGGCCCGCAGCACCTCTTCCTCGACCTTCCGCTGCTCCCTGTGTCTGTCATGAGCCCCTCCTGTGTCGCGAGAAACGCCCCGGCCGCCAGGCGGCTTGCGCCTCACGTTTCCGGTCGTTGCCCCAGGACGTTGGGGGTGTTGCCGCCGGGTACAAAGGCTCACCGGCTCGACCGCCGCGCCGTCTGGTGCCTCGCGGCAGGCCGCCGCTTTCCGGAGGACCGCGCGGCTCCCTGGAGGCTCGGGTGCGGCGGGACGCCCGGGGTGCCCGGAGGGGCTTGAGTCCCCGGACGACGCGATGCGGTGGAGGGCGCGGAGCGGACAATTTCAGCGCACCTTCACCGCGGCGGCCGGAAACGCCGCGGAGGTGTGAGAGGGATTGCGTCCGACATGCGGGCGCGGCGACGCTGCGCCGCCATGACGACCAGGCGACTGATGCGGGTGGGCGTGGTGGGTGGCGGAGCCATGGGGTGCGGCATCGCACTCGAGCTCGCCATCGCCGGCAGGCGGGTGGTGCTCTACAACACGCGCGCGGACAGCAGTGAGCGCGCGAGGGTGAAGCTGGAGCGCGACGCGGCCCTGCTGGTGGAGACGGGCTTGCTGACGCCGGCGCAACGGGAGGCGGCGCTCGGGCGCATCCGGCGCACCCTGGTGCTCGCGGAGGCCGCCAGGGACCAGGACCTCGTCATCGAGTCCGTGCCCGAGGACCTCGCGCTCAAGCAGGAGGTCTTCCGTCAACTGGACGGGCTCGCGGCGCCGGACACCGTGCTTGCGTCCAACACGACCGCGCTGAGCGTGACGGCGCTGGCCCGCGACTGCACCCGGCCCGAGCGCGTCCTCAGCGCGCACTACTACCTGCCAGCGCACCTGGTTCCCCTGGTGGATGTCATCCCCGGGGAGCGGACCTCCCCCGACGTCGTGGAGGCCGTGCGCCAGTGGCTCGAGGAGATGGGCAAGACGCCGGTGGTGTACGCGAAGGACGTGCCGGGCGCGTCGGTGGGCCCCCGCCTGCTGCAGGCGCTCATCGGCGAGGGCATCCGGCTGGTGCAGGAGGGCGTGGCGACTCCGGAGATGGTGGACCGCGTGCTCACCCAGGGCATCGGAAGGCGCCTGGGCGTGTCCGGCGTCTTCGACCGGCTGGACCTGGCGGGGTTGGACCTGGTCACCGGCATCATGCGCAACGCCGGGCGGCCGGTGCCCCCGGTGCTCGCGCGGAAGGTGGAGCAGGGGGAGCTGGGGCTGAAGACGGGGCAGGGCTTCTACACCTGGACGCCGGACACCACCGCCGCCTTCGAGGAGCGCGTCGCGCGCGGCCTCATCACCCAGCTTCGCGAGGACCGGGCCGAGGGCCGCCTCCGCGCCCCCACGCCGGAGGCCACGGAATGAGCCCGCGGCTCGTGCTGCTGGACCCGGGCGTGCTGTCGGACTTCCTCGCGGACGCCCAGCGCGAATACGAGGCCTGCACCCCGGAGCTGCCGCCCCGGAGCTGGGCCGTGTTGCTGGGGCGCTTCGTCGAGGACGGGATGCGGGTGGAGCGCGTCCGCTTCGCCACCAACATCCGTGAGACGGACGAGGCCGTGCTCCAGGAGTTCGACGCCGCCATCATCCCGCGCTTCGGGGCCTGCTACGCCAACGGCCGGCGCGGCTACTGGTGCGAGCCCCGGGAGTTGCTGCGCATCACCGCGGAGGCGGAGGCCGAGGGGCTGGAGGTGCTGGGCTCCATCCACCTGCACCCGGACTGGCACCGCATCGGCCCGCCCCACGAGCGCGGCCTGCGGGTGAGCCAGGAGCCCACGCCCATGGACCGGCACCTGTTCCACGGCGCCGGCTGGCCGCTCAACATGATCCTCTACCTGGAGCGGCGCGAGGGGCGGCTGTACCACGCGCTCGGGGCCTGGGCGCCTCCGGACGCCGCCGCGCCGGACGCCGGCTGCCGCGCCCTGGGCCTCCACTTCGGCATGCCGGAGCTCCAGGGCAAGGCCTCCGGCGTGGGTTGACGCCCTCCTGGGCCCCGGGGCTCCCGCTCCTCTATATTTCGCGCATGTACACCTGTCCCGCGTGCAAGGCGTTCACGAGTCCGTTTCCTGGGAAATGCGTGGACTGCAAGGCGACGCTCCAGGCGGCGCCGAAGCCCTCGGTGGAAGGCAATCCCTGGCTGCCCCGGTCCTCCATCGACGACAAGCAGAAGGACGGGGACCAGGAGCAGTTCAGCATCCTCTGGGCCGCGCACGAGTGCATCGTCACGGGCCGGGAGGTGGGGTCGGAGGGCTTCGAGACGGACCGGAAGCAGTTCGCGCGGGAGTCCCGCGCCCTGCCCACGAAGACGAAGGAAGAGGTGGCGCTCAAGAAGGGCCGGGTCGAGCAGCTGCTCAAGGCGCTCACCCAGGCGCTGGGCGAGGAGCATGGCCAGTTCCTCATCAACCTGGCGATGCTCGGGTACCGGACCTCCGGTGGCGGGCGGGCCCGCAAGGTGTCCAACCTGCTGCGGAGCCTGGAGGACGGGGAGGGCACGGCGGACGTGTACCTGCGGCCCTTCGAGGACCCGCTCCCGTTCGTCATCCGGGGACTGATGGGAATCATCCAGACCCGGGGGCTGGCGCTCGCGGGCAATCTGGATCAGCTGGCCTTCCAGGAGGGCGCCCCCTCCGGGAAGTACGTCCCCCCGAGCCGCTTCACGGCGAGCTTCCCGCTGACCCTGACGCAGAGCCACGAATCCCCGCCGCTGCGCACGCTCAGCGACCCGCGGTTTCCCAGCGGAGGCAGCGGCGTCCAGGACTCCCGCATCAAATACTCATTCATGGGGTCATTCGGGTTCTCCGAGCCGTCCTATACGTCGTGGAAGGCGGAGACGGGCGGCCCCGAATACGACGGCACCCGTCTGTCATTGGGCGCGTACTCCCTGGATGAAACCTATCTCCTCCACCTGCTGGGGCTGCTGAGGCAGGCGCTGGCGAAGGAGTCGGAGCACCGCAAGGGCTACAAGGGCTATGGGGGCGTCCGGATCCGCCACGTGGAGGCGCTGCTGGTGGTCGCGAAGAAGAGCGGCCACGCGCTGGCCCTCGCGTGGGTCCGGCAGCTGGCGGAGGTCGCCAACGTGCTGGCCCATGCCGCGGGGAAGAAGGCGGGGCAGGAGGGCCAGGCGGGACTGGCGGCCTTCTTCCACTTCGTTCAGGGCCGCGTCCACCGGCGGGCCATGAAGCTGGACGTGCTGAAGGGCCGCCCTGGCGACCTCAGCGCCTTCGACAACCTCTGGGTGCTGGAGTCCTCCTTGTGGGAGCTGGCCTTCATGGGCGCGACCTGCCTGTCCCTCCCGGAGCTCCGGGACGCGCTGGGCTCGCTGCCGGAGCTGGCGAGCCACTGGAAGCCCTCGGTGGGGACCGACGAGACGGCGCTCCACGAGACCCTCCAGAACGTCCCCACGGGGCACCTTCCCCAGGACTTCAACCGCATCTACGCGCCCACGGGCACGAGCGCGGCGAAGTGCCTGAGTGAGGTCCTCCTGCGGATGAACTACCAGGTCCACGAGGTCACTCCGAGCCCGGACACCCTGGACCCCTTCGTTCCCTACTTCGAGTTCTACATGGGGGGCTTCCTCAACGAGCCCGACGTCCCCATGGCGGCGGTGGGCACGCAGGTCTGGGTGAACCTGTCGGACAGCCTGCACACGAAGCTGCTGAAGCCGGGGCTCCAGGCGCCGAACCCGGGCACGGTCATCGCCGGCCTGCTGGCGCAGTACGTAGACGCCCTGGACGTGGACGACACCCTCCCCAGGCTGCTGGTGGTGGACTTCACCAAGTTCGGCGGGGAGATGCCGAACAGCCACCTCTATCCCATCCTGGCGCAACTGGCCTGCGCGCTGATCACGGACCATGGCGTCCAGCACGTGGTGTTCCTGCGCTCGAACCTGAAGTTCAACACGGGGCCGCTGGACCGGTATCAGTCCGGAGAGATCCTCGTCTATCGCCAGGGACCGGGAAACCTCCTCGCGCGGCTGAGGACGCGGATGACGAACGCGTTCGTGGACGGCATGGTGCCGGTGGACATCGTGCAGGCCTGGGGCCTGGAGGGGGAGTACGTCCCGCTCATGAAGAAGGTGTACCTGCTGTCGGACGCCATCAGCTGCTGGCGCTGGGCAAGGTACGCGGCGGAGTGGTGAGCTGGCCCACGACGTCCTTCTGCGGGGAGCGGGCCTATCCGTAGGGCGTCTGCTTGTGGCGCTGGAACGGGTAGGCCAGCTGCCCCAGGTAGGTCTCCGGCGGCTGGAACTTCGTGGTCCCGTACTTCGAGGGCCAGTGGGCCGGCATGTGCGCGGTGCCGAAGATGACGTCGATGAACGACAGGAAGACGGCGAAGTTCTTGTCGAGGCCTTCGTCGTCCGACGTGTGGTGCCAGTGGTGGAACTCCGGCGTCGCGAAGATCCAGCGCAGGTACGGCCAGCGGTGGTTGACGTTGGCGTGGATGTACACCGCGTGGAAGGACACGAAGACGAGGTAGCCGTAGATGGCGGACGGGTGGAAGCCCAGGAGGAACACCGGCACGAAGCCCGCGAAGCGGTTGACCAGGGTGTCCACCAGGTGGCTGCGCGAGCTGGCCAGCCAGTCCATCTGCAGCGGCGAGTGGTGGATGGCGTGGAAGTTCCACATCCACCCGAAGGTGTGGAAGGCCCGGTGCACCCAGTAGCTCACCAGGTCGATGACCAGCAGGATTTCAAAGAACTGCAGCCAGATGGGCTGCGCGGCCACGTGCGCCTGGAAGTCCAGCTTCACGGCCCAGGACAGGAACACCTGCACGGGGATGAGCACCGCGAAGGAGATGAGCTGCACGCCCACGTGGCTGACGAAGAAGTGTTTGAGGTCCGTCTGCCAGCCCTTGCGGAAGATCTTCTGATCATTCAGCGCCCACAGCCGCTCCATGGGGATGAACACCAGCCCGAGCACCAGCAGGTCCAACGCGAAGAAGTCCAGGCCCGCGCTCATCGCGCGCTGTGTGTGGGTCAGGGGCTCCGCCTCGCTGCCGCCCAGGAGCAGCGCCACCATCGCCAGCGCCATGGCGATGCCGCCGTGCGCCTTGGAGCGCAGGGTCAGCACGCTGAAGGTGCCCAGCAGGAAGGTGGCGACGATGGACACCTGGAGGATGCCGCGGAAGACCTCCAGATGTTCCACGTAGAAGGCCCGGCCGTCGTTGGACACGAGCACGTGGGGGAACAGGAAGCAGAACTCCGCGACGACGCAGAGCACGCCCAACAGCCCGCCCGTGACACCGGCGCGCTTGCCCAGGTCGATGCGCCGGGCGGGAGCAAGAAGGATTTCCAAGGAGGACCGTCCAGGAGGAGTGCGACGGGGCCCGAGCCTACACCACCGGGTGGCGGAGCAGGCTCTCCCCCCCGGAGCGCCCTCAGGGGACGCGGATGCCGTGGCGCGAAAGCGGCGCCCGCACCTGCGTCTCCGCCGTCTCCTGGCTCACCGTGACGTAGTCCCGGGACTCCATCCAGCCCAGCTCCGTCACGTGCTCCAGCAGGAAGCCCTCGCTCGTGACGCCGTCCTTCGTGACGCTGCGAAGCTTCTCCCAGAGTGGGGCCTGCGCATCCAGGGCCTCGCGCGCCACGCGCCCCAGCCGGTCCTTCTCCGCGGCGTCCAGGTCCGGGGCCAGCCAGTCCAGGTACAGGTAGCCCAGCCGTCCGTGCAGGGCCTCCTCCTGGACCAGCGTCGTGAGCACCGCGCGCGTCAGCGGGTGGGACGTCGCACGGAGACAGCCGGACAGGAGCGCGAAGGAGAGTGTCTCCCCCACGCAGCACACCCGCACGATGAGCTCGCTGGCGCGCTGGAGGAAGGTGAGCGACGGGTCGAACGCCACGGCGAAGGCCCCGGGCGAATAGGACAGCCGGGTGCCGCCCCCCAGCCGCATCGCCATCCGCGCGCAGAGCTCCACGTGGTGGATCTCCTCCGCGGGGAAGCGCGCCGCCAGGCTCCACAGGTCCAGGGGCACGCGCGCCTCGCCCATCACCTGGACCAGCTGTCCCATCACCGTCGCGCTGCCGAACTCGTTGAGCGCCCGCAGCGTCCACGAATACCGTGCCCGCTCCAGCAGCGCCGCCGGGTAGCGCGACGGCTCCAATGCGTCCCACGGATAGCGTTCCGCCACGTGGCCCGACGCCCGCTCGTGCAGGGTCAGCGCGGGGCCGTCCGTCAGGTCCAGTTCGAAGAGCGTCTCGGTGGCCATGTCAGGCACGTCCCCTCAAGGCTCCTGGGGAACGCTTGCGTCCGTCCCCGTGTCGATGCCCGCGTCGATGCCCGCGTCGGCGCGGGAGTCGTTGGTGCCATTGGACGGGTCGCAATCATCGTCCGCCAGGCCACCGTCATAGACGCACGGCGCGGGATTGGTCGTCAGGAACGGATCACACGCGACCATCGTGAAGGCCGCGCTCGCGGCGGTGGCGGCCAGCAGCACCCGGCCCCGGCGGCGCCCAGGCGGGGCGGACTCCAACGGCAGGGAAGGGGACGACACACCGGGCTTCGGGGGGAAATCGCTCATGGCTTCCTCGCGGTTCGCCGGCCCGACAGCTCGCCCGGCACCCTATCCCAGACGGCCCGGAGCTGTCATGCCCCATCAGTCGAACAGGGGCGGCGTGACATGCCGCCGCGTCGGCCCGGAGCCCGGGAGGGCGGCCTGAAGACTGGAGTGGGGGCGGGTCGTGAGCCCGGGACGCCATTGCGTCCTTGACGGACCCGCGGGCCTGACATCGGCGGCCGGGGTTCGCCAATCCCTTGAACTCCTTGTGACGTGTGGCTGGCCCCCCTTGCAGCAAAGACTTTCATGAACAATCGGGGCATTGGAGCGAGTGAGTCCGCTTCTTCACGGTGTTGACCTTCAGGTGCTTGTCATCGCCGAGCGCCTCGCCCGCGGCGCCCAGCAGCGTCAGCAGCACCTGTGCCAGGGCGGAGATGAGCAGCAGTCAGTCAATGACAATTGCCACTTTGAAGTTCAGGAGGGGTGAGCGTGAGTCTGGCTCACCTGGGGCCCGTGCGCCTTTCAGCGGGCGCGGACGACGGCCAGCGTGGTGAGGCTGCCCCCCTGGGCCAGGTTGAGCATGCTGGAGGCGGACTGGCGCACCAGGAAGCCCTCCTGCCGGCCGTTCTCCCAGAGGAAGGGGTTCATGTCCGAGTTCAGCGACTGCTGGTGCACGCCGCTCCCGTCGAACACCGGGAACGCCTGCGGCTGCATGGGAACGCGCTCCTGCACCACCCAGGCCTCCCCCAGCGCCCGCTGGAGCGTGGCCTTCCAGGTGTCCGCGTCCGTCTGCCAGCCCAGCGTGACGCCGCTGCCGCCGAACTCGTTGACGGGCTTGAGCACCAGGTGCTCGCGGTGCTCCGCGATCCAGGGCACCAGGTCCACGCTCGCGCCGTCGCGCGACGTGTGCTCCTCGCGCACCAGGCGCGTCCACGGCAGGTGCCGCTTGAGGAGCGCGCCGCGCTCCGCGTCGAGGGTGCCCTCGTCCGCCATGCGGCTCATGACCGCGAAGAGCGCCTTGGTGCGCAGGATGACGGAGCGGAACAGCCCGTTGAGGAACCGCGCCGCGCCGTCGGTGAGCGCGCGGGTGACAGGGTGGTCCGGGCCACAGCCGACCACGAAGCCCCCGAAGCCCACGGACGAGATGTACGTGACGACGTCCACCGGGAAGTCCCCCACGCGCAGCACGCCACCCTCGTACGTCCAGTCGTCCTCGGACGTGACGATGCGCTGGCGCACGCCGTGCGCCTCCAGGTACTGCTGATACGCCACCTCTTCGTCCGTGTCGTCCGGGCTGGCCGGGCCGAACTCGGCCAGCGTGGGCAGCCCCGACCGTCCTCCCTTCGCCTGGAGCGCGCCGAGCGACCTCAACAGGTTGGGAGCGGTCGCCGGACGGGTGACCTCGTAGCGCCGGCCGAACGCCTCCATCACCGGCGCCACGTCGAAGGCCTGGCCCAGGTGGTGCGAGTTGATGGGGCCCCCCGGGTCGGGGTTGAACTCGATGAAGCGGATGACCCCGTCCGGCCCCAGGAAGCCATCCAGCCGCCCCACGACGGCCTGGTCCGGGCGCAGGCCGTCCACCGGCAACAGCAGCTCCTCCCAGCCCTGCGGCGCGAGCGACGCCAGGAACGCCGGGTCCCGGGCCGCCCGGCCGCCAGCTCCTCCAGCGTCTGGCACACCGCGTGCGCGCCCCGGCGGATCTCCTGGTGCTGCTCCGGCGTCACGAAGAACGGCCGCAGCACCCGGTGGAGCCCCCGGCCTCCGTAGGTGATGCCCTTCTCCCGGGCGGTGCGCTCGAGCAGCTCATGGGTGCGGCGCGCCAGGTCACCCTGCTGGAGCAGGTCGTCATGGAAGGCAATGGCGTCGGACAGGAGGGTGGAGGACATGGCGCGATCTTCTTTCAGGGCCCCTGGGGGCCGGGGTTGGAGTTGCCGCCGTCGGTGACGTAGCGCCACGAGCCATCGGCCTGGCGGCGCCACACGGTGAGGTACTTCACGAAGTCCTTCCGCGGCTGGCCCTGCGCGTCCTTGCCCGTCGCGATGGCGCGGCCCACCGTGTACGCCAGGTCCCCAGACGCCGCCGCGCCGCCCCCAACGCCCGACGCACCCGCGAACATCCGGTTCATGGCTTCATTCCTTCGAGTCATGAAGACCGGGTCAATCACGCTCTGTATGACTACCTTGATTCGCTCTGGGATACACGCAATCGTGACTCATTCATGAATCTCTACGACGCGCAGACTGTCGACTCGTGCAGCTGGCCGGACACGCCCGAGGGCCGGATGGCCCGGGACTTCATCGTGCCGCTGGTGAAACACGGCAGCACGGCGTACGTCACCGACCGGACCACCTTCCAGGTGCTGGCGCTGGAGGAGCTGCGCCTGCCGCTGGCCGTCAACGACGCGGAGTTCGACAACTCCGCGCTGCACTCCACCTTCTCGCGCTACATCACGTTGCAGATGACGGGGGTGACGGCGGAGGCGTTCGGCGCGGGGCGCGCGGCGGTGATGCGCGGCGCCATGCACACGGTGGGGGCGCTGCTCAAGGCGGCGGGCATCAACAAGGTGGTGCTGGTGGACCACTGGCTGGTGCTGCGCAACGTCCACGCGCAGCCCACCGGTGAACAGGTGGACCGCATCACCGCGTTCCTGGCGGAGCGGTTCCCGCACCACGCCATCGTCTTCTGCGCGCTCAACCCGGCCGGCTACGCGCCGCTGCTCAACACGCTCGTGGAGCGGGGCTACGCGCTGCTCTACGCGGCGCACACGCGCATGACGCTGCCCCTGCAGGAGGTCAGCAAGCAGGTGCGGGAGAACCGGCGGCGCGACGCGCGGCTGCTGGAGGCGTCCGGCTACCGCGTGGTGGACGGGCGCGAGGTGCCGGACTGCGAGCCCCGGCTGGAGGAGCTCTACCGCGCGCTCAACGGCGGCAAGTACCACACCAACCTCCAGTTCACCCAGGAGTGGTACCGCTGGACGCTGCGCCAGGGCCTGCTCACCTACAAGCTGGCGGTGAAGGACGGGCGGGTGGACGGCTTCTATGCCCACCACGTCAGCCAGGGCGTCCTCTTCTCCCCGCTGTTCGGCTACGACCTGGCGCTGCCGCAGGAGCTGGGGCTGTACCGGGGGCTGGTGTTCCAGCTGATGAACGACGCGCTGGACGTGGGCCTCACCATCGAGCTGGGACCGGGCGCGGATCCGTTCAAGAGCATGCGCGGCTCCGTGCCGCTGCCCCGCTGGAGCGCCGTCTACACGGAGCACCTGGCCGGCCCGCGCCGCCTCGCCTGGCGCGCGCTCCAGCGCTACGCCAACGACGCCGTGCGGCCGCCCACGGTGGCCATGCTGCGCAAGGTGGACGGCGACGCGGTGGTGGGCTTCGGCCCGCCCCAGAC
>NZ_JBKGHJ010000369.1:0-8933 GCF_046520365.1 Corallococcus sp. 4LFB | reverse complement strand
CCAGCCGGACGAGCAGGCTCCGCAGGAAGGCGCCGCGCCCTCCCCCGAGGGCGAGCAGGCGCCGCGAAATTTCGAGGCGCCTCCGGAGGGTTCGGAGAGATCAGTCCCCGAGCCACAGCCCGAGGTGATCGCGCCCACGCCGGACGCGGACACCGAGCGGCTGCGCATCCAGCCGGGAGACGGAGAGTAAGGACCATGGACCTGACCGCCGACACCACGACCTCTCAAGACACCGCCGCGACGCCCGCCGTGTCCGGCGGCCGCAACGACGCCACCCAGGTCGTCGCCCACGGGCAGGCCTACCTCTGTGGCCGGCCGCTCGGGGAGATCCTCCGCGCGCTCGTGCCCGCCCTCACCCCGGAGAAGATCCAGGAGGCGCTCGCCGCCCAGCAGGAGAAGGGCGGGCAGCTGGGGGAGGTCCTGGTGGGCATGAAGGCCGTCAGCGAGGAGGACGTCGCGCGCGCCCTGGGCCACCAGCTGGACCTGCCCTACCTCCAGCGCATCTTCGTGGAGGAGGTGGACGCGGAGCTGGTCAAGCGCATCCCCATCAACTTCGCCCGCCAGACGCAGCTGCTCCCGCTCTCCGTGGAGGGCGACGAGGTGGTGCTCGCGGTGGCGGATCCGCTGGACACCACCGCGTTGGATCACGCGCGCCTGCTCCTGGGCCAGTCCATCCAGCCGCGCATCGCGCTGGCCTCCACCATCGTGGACGCCATCAACAGCGTGTACGACCGCTCCGTCAACGAGGCCGAAGCGCTCGTGGACGAGATGGAGACCACGGAGGACCTGGACTCGCTGGCGCACGAGCTGGAGGAGCCCAAGGACCTGCTGGACGCGGACGACGAAGCCCCCGTCATCCGGCTGGTGAACTCCGTGCTCTTCCGCGCCGCCAAGGAGCGCGCGAGCGACATCCACATCGAGCCCATGGAGCGCGAGCTCCTGGTGCGCTTCCGCATCGACGGCGTGCTCCAGGAGGTCATCAAGCCGCCCAAGCGCTACCAGAACTCCATCATCGCGCGCGTGAAGGTGATGGGGCAGCTGAACATCGCGGAGAAGCGCCTGCCGCAGGACGGCCGCATCCGCATCAAGCTCGCGGGCCGCGACATCGACATCCGTCTGTCCACCACGCCCACGTCCTTCGGCGAGCGCATCGTCATGCGTCTGCTCGACAAGACGGCGACGCTGCTGGACCTAGCGGAGATCGGCATGAGCCCGCAGGTGCTGGGCAACATGGAAGCCGTCATCAAGCGCTCGCACGGCATCGTGCTGGTGACGGGCCCCACGGGCTCTGGCAAGACGACCACGCTCTACGGCGCGCTCTCCAAGATCAACACCACGGACCTCAACATCCTCACCGTCGAGGACCCGGTCGAGTACCAGCTCAAGGGCATTGGCCAGATGGCCATCGCCCCGAAGATTGGCCTGACGTTCGCGCAGGGCCTGCGCTCCTTCCTCCGCCAGGACCCCGACGTCATCATGGTCGGTGAGATCCGCGACAAGGAGACGGCGGAGATCGCCATCCAGGCGTCCCTCACGGGCCACCTGGTGCTCTCCACGGTGCACACCAACGACGCCGCGGGCGCCGTGACGCGACTGGTGGACATGGGCGTGCAGCCCTTCCTCGTGGCGTCGTCGCTCACCGGCATCCTCGCCCAGCGCCTCGTGCGCCGGGTGTGCCCGGACTGCCGGCAGGCCTACACGCCCACGGACGCGGAGCTGAAGGAGCTGGGCTACTCGCTCGCCAGCTTCAAGGCGAAGTTCAACACGGACCGCATCTACCGCGCGGTGGGCTGCCCGTCCTGCAACCGCAACGGCTACCGCGGCCGCTCCGGCATCTACGAGTTCCTCTTCGTGGACGACGACGTGCGCCAGCTGGTGCTCAAGAACGTGGACGCGTCCACCATCAAGAAGTCCGCCCTGGCCAAGGGCATGACGACGCTGCTCGACGACGGCGTGCGGAAGATCGCCATGGGCGAGACGACCATCGCCGAAGTGCTGAGCATCACGCAGGAGGACATCTAGTCCGCCATGCCCGTCTTCGAATACAGAGGCCTTGATTCCCACGGCAAGCAGAAGAAGGGCTTGCTGGAGGCGGACTCGCCCAAGACGCTGCGCTCCAAGCTGCGCGCGGACGGCATCTTCCTGACCGACGTGCTCGGGCAGGCGGAGGGCAGCCGCGCGGGCGTGTCCAAGGGCGCCAACGCGTCGCTCGTGGCGCGCGACGTGGACCTGCGCAAGCTGGCCGGCGGCCGGGTCAGCACCGAGGACGTGGCCATCCTCACCCGCCAGCTCGCGACCCTGCTGGGCGCGGGCGTCACCATCGTGGACTCGCTCAACGCCCTGGTGGACCAGGCGGAGAAGGAGCGCCTCAAGCGCGCCCTCTCCGACATCAAGCAGCGCGTGAACGAAGGCTCGTCCCTGGCGGACGCGTTCAGCCAGCACCCGAAGATCTTCCCCAGCATCTACATCAACATGGTGCGCGCGGGTGAGGCCTCCGGCGCGCTGGACACCGTGCTGCTGCGCCTGGCGGACTTCACGGAGAACCAGGCCAAGCTGCAGCAGAAGATCATCGGCACCATGCTCTACCCCGCCATCATGTTGCTGGTGGGCGGCGGCATCCTGGTGCTGCTGATGGTGTTCGTCGTCCCGAAGGTGACGAAGATCTTCGAGACGATGAAGGCCACCCTGCCCCTGAACACGCGCATCCTCATCGCCGCGTCCAACTTCATGCAGGCGTGGTGGTTCCTGGTGATTCCGTCCATCGTGGCGGGCTTCATCTTCTTCATGCGCTGGACGAAGAGCCCCAAGGGCAAGCCCAAGTGGGACCGCTTCACGCTCAAGGCGCCCATCTTCGGCAGCCTCGTGCGCCTCCTGGCCATCTCCCGCTTCGCGCGCACGCTGTCCACGCTGCTCAAGAGCGGCGTGCCCATGCTGGCCGCGCTGGACATCGTCAAGGCGGTGATGACGAACTCGGTGCTGGCGGACGCGGTGGAGAACGCCCGCGAGTCCATCCGCGAGGGCGAAAGCATCGCCACGCCCCTCAAGCGCTCCGGCCAGTTCCCGCCGCTCGTGTACCACATGGTCGCCATCGGTGAGAAATCAGGGCAGCTGGAGGACATGCTCCTGTCGGTGGCGGACTCCTATGAGACGCAGGTGAACGTGCGCATCGGCGCGCTCACCAGCCTCCTGGAGCCCATGCTCATCGTGGTGATGGGCGTGATGATTGCATTCGTCGCACTCAGCATCCTGATGCCGATTCTGCAGGTGAACACGGCCATCCATTAGGAGCAGGGGCGCACGATGAACGACACGCTCGACCGGTGGATCCAGCGCGCCACGCTGATGGGCCTGTTGGCCCTGGCCGCCACGCTGGCGACGGTGGGGGCCACCCTCTACGCCCACCGGGACCCGCCCGCGGCCACCCGCCCGGGCACCCCTCCCTGACCCCAGCGCTTCTGACATCCCGACACACCCATGGCGCGGTGGCTTGCCAGAAAGTCACCCGAAGGTGAGTGAAGACATGCACACGACGAACGCGAAGAAGCAGCAGCGCCGCAAGCACCGCGGCATGACCCTCATCGAGATCATGGTGGTCATCACCATCCTCGGGCTCATCGCGGCGGCGGTGGGCGTGGCCGTCATCCCGAAGCTGGAAGAGGCCAAGCAGGACACCGCGAAGCTGGACATCCGCAACATCCAGAGCGCGATGAAGCTCTACTACACGAAGAAGGGCTCCTACCCGGACACCGCCACGGGCCTCAAGGCGCTGGTGGACACCCAGAACCTGGAGCGCATGCCGCTGGACCCCTGGGGCCGCGAGTACGTCTACATGAACGAGGGCGGCAAGCCGGTCATCACCAGCTACGGCGCCGACGGGAACCCGGGCGGCGAGGGCTCCGACGCCGACATCTCCTCCAAGGAACAGAGCGCCCGGCAGTAACGGGCGTTTTCCTGAAGCAAAGCCGCGCCTCCCGCGTGTTGTCGTAGGAATGCCCGTGATGACCCCCGAGCAAACTTCCTCACCGACGTCCGCGCGCGAGGCGCGACCCGTTTCCGGCAGGCAGGCCCGCGCCCGCTCGCCACGCCTGGGCCGGCTGCTGCTGCTGGGCGTCTTCGTCGGCGCCAGCCTGCTCGCGTTCGCGCTGGTGTGGGCCACCGAGGACAACTCCCTCACGCCCACGCAGCGCCAGGCGCGCGAGCAGATCCGCCGCCTGGAGGGCCTCTTCAAGGCCCACCACCGGCTGATGGGCTTCTTCCCCACCCAGGCCCAGGGCTTCCAGCCGCTCATCGACTCCAAGGTGATTGACGGGACCCCCATCGACCCGTGGGGCCACCCGTACGTCTACCGCATGGAGGGCAAGACGGGCGCCGTGCTGTCGCTCGGCGCCGACGGCAAGCCCGGCGGCACCGGCGACGCCGCGGACCTCTTCAGCGGCGGCATCGTGGCACAGGAGGTGCAGCCATGAAGAAGGCCATGTCCCTGCCCGCTCCCGCCCGCCGCCGTCGCGCCCCGCGCGGCCTCACGCTGATTGAGATCTCCATCGCGCTGGCCATCGCGGCGGTGATGTTCGCCGCGGTGACCGTCGGCATCGGCGCCATCACCGGCGCGAAGGCGAAGGGCAGCGCCACGGAGCTGGCGGGCGTCATCCGCTCGCTCTACGACTCGGCGGCGCTCAGCGGCAAGACGTGCCGGCTGGTGTTCGAAATCCCCGACCCGAAGCGCGAGCAGCCCACGCGCTACCACGCCGAATGCGCCGCGGGCGGCGTCACCACCTCGCGCGACCGGGACGCGGCGCTGCGGGACGAGCGCGCGACCGCGAGCGCACCGCGCGCGAGGGCAACAACGGCGGCGACACGCGCAAGAACTACACGCGCGCCGAGGGCTCGCAGCCCTCCGCGCAGGAGCTGATGGAAGAGGAGAAGACGCGCATCGAGTCACAGGCCACCTTCTCCGCGTACACCGCGGAGGAGATCACCCCCAAGGAGCTCCCGGCGGGCGTGGCGGTGTCGGTGTGGACGCGGCAGCAGCGCGAGCCGGTGGAGAGCGGCGTGGCCTATCTCTATTTCTTCCCGCAGGGCTACACGGAGAAGGCCATGGTGTTCCTGCGCCAGGGCGACAACGCGTGGACGTTGGACGTGTCACCCCTGACGGGCAAGGTGTTCATCGCACCCGAGGCCCTGGAGGTGCCCCGCTCATGAGAACCCCAACGCGAAGGCGCGCGGGCTTCACCCTGCTGGAGACGATGGTGGCCATGGCCATCCTCAGCGTCGCGCTGATGGCCATCTTCGACCTCAACTCCGGCGCGGTGGCCAACCACGTCTACACCAAGCGGCTCACCGTGGCGTCGCTCCTGGCCCGCTCGAAGATGACGGACCTGGAGCAGAAGCTCTACGACGACGGCTTCGAGCAGGACGACGACGAGCAGTCCGGCGACTTCTCCGACGAGGGCTGGCCCCAGTTCAAGTGGCGCGCCCGCGTCATCGCGCCCAAGACGGACGGCGTGACGCCGGACCAGCTCATTGGCGCCATCTTCAACCTGCCCATGGGCGGCGGCGACTCCGGCGACCCGCTGGGCGGCCTGGCCGGCCTCTTTGGCGGCGGCGGCGGCGACAGCAAGGGCGGCACGCCTCCGGGCGGCACCACCACGGCCAGCCCCCTGGGCGCGTCCGCCATGAGCATGGCGCAGCCCATGTTCACGCAGATGGTGGACCAGCTCACCAAGTCCGTCCGCGAGGTGCACCTCACGGTGTACTGGAAGGAAGGCACCCAGGTGGAGAGCGTGGACGTGGTGACGCACGTCGTGTCGCTGGGGCCCGGCGGCGACCGCAACGGCGGCTTCACGCCCAACGCGGGCAGCACGGCGGGCGCGGAGAACCAGTGGGTGAACCCGCGCACGGGCCAGGTGGTGGACAACCCCATCCCCGGCCCCAACGGGCAGATGCTGGACCCGACCACGCGCGAGCCGCTGGTCAACCGGGCGGCGGTCCTCAACCAGCTCAACAACCCGAACGGCCGTCAGGGCGGCGCCAACGGCAACACCGGCATCAACCCGCGCCTGCCGGGCGGCATCTTCAACGGCGGCCTCCCGGGCATGCCGCGAGGGGGGACCACCCGATGAAGCGTCGCATGCGTGGCTTCACCCTCATGGAGGTCATGGTCGCGGTGGGCATCACCGCCCTGATGGGCACCGTCGTCGCCATGGCCTTCCAGACGGGCATCAACGCGAAGGAGGTCGTGGAGGGCGAGGCGGAGCGCTACCGCATGGTGCGCGTGTCGCTCAACCGCATGGCGCGGGAGATTGGCTCCGCCTTCGTGAGCGACCGCTACGACCTGCGCCGCTTCCGCGACCAGAACGACCGGCCCACCAACTTCATTGGCGAGCGCGACAAGCTGACCTTCACGACGTTCGCGCACCAGCGCCTGTACACGGACGTGAAGGAGTCCGACCAGGCGGTGGTGGAGTACTTCGTGGAGAACTCCAGCGAGAAGGGCGCCCGGCAGCGGCAGGACCTGAAGCGGCGGGTGAACCCCAACGTGGGGGACCGCATGGACCGCGGCGGCACCACGGACGTCCTCTTCGAGGGCGTCAAGGGCGTGGAGTTCGCCTACTGGGATTCGGAGAAGAAGGAGTGGGATGACGAATGGGACACGCGGCGCACGGAGAAGAAGGCCATCCTCCCCACGCGCGTGCGCATCACCGTCATCGCCCTGGATGAGTCGGGCAAGGAAGCGCGCTACACCACGCAGACGCGCATCGTGCTCAACACGGAACTGCCGAGGTTCAACTGATGGCCCTCCCCTACTTCCAGCAGGCGTTCCGCCGGCGCGGCAAGGCGCGGGCCGCGGTGGCTCCCGCGGCGCCGCTGTCGCCGGCCGCTCGCAAGCACAAGCGCTCGCGCGGCGTGGCGCTCATCATCGCGCTCGTCTCCATCACGCTGCTCACGGTGGTGGCCACGGAGTTCGCCTACAACAGCCGCGTGGACCTGCAGCTCGCCGCCAACCAGCGCGACGAGGTGCGCGCCTACTACATGGCCCGCTCCGGCCTGTCGCTGGGGCGGCTCCTGCTGCGCTTCCAGAAGCAGGTGGACCAGACGCCCATCCCCAACCCCGCGAGCCTCCTGGGCGCGCTGGGCGGAGCCCTGGGCGGCGCGGGCGCGGGCGCGGGGGGCGCGAACGCCTTCCAGCCGCAGTCGCTCAACCTCCAGCTCTGGAAGCTGGCGCGGGTGGACTGCCACATGCTCAAGGGGCTGGTGAAGAGCGACGGCGCGGAAGGCCAGGACGGCCGCCCCGCGGAGACGGAGCCCGTGCAGGTGGACCCCAACTTCCAGATGGACGGCGAGGACGGGGAGAACGCGGGCGCGGCCACGCAGATGGCGGCGCAGCTGCCGCGCCGCTCGTTCGGCGGCTTCGAGGGCTGCTTCCTCGCGACCATCAGCGACGAGGAGGAGAAGCTCAACGTCATGCGCCTCAACACCGGCGGCGCGGAGGCGCAGGCCACCGCCGCGCGCATGCTGGACATGTTCGCGGACAAGCGCTTCGAGTTCCTCTGGCAGCAGGACGACGCCAACAAGGTGCGCTCCACGCCACGGGACACCATCCTCGCGCTGAAGGACTGGTCGGACGAGGACTCCACCCAGTCCACCCTCAACGAGAAGGACCCCACGAACCCCTTCGTCGCGGGCTTCGCGGACGAGGGTTCGCCGTACAGCCGCTACGAACCGCGCTATGACGTCAAGAACGCGCGCTTCGACAGCCTGGACGAGCTGTACCGCGTGCATGGCGTCAACGACCGCTTCATGGCGGCCTTCCGCGACCGGCTCACGGTGTACCCGGACATCAACTCCAAGCCGAACGTCAACACCGACGACCCCATCATGCTGGGGCTGGCCATCATGTCCGCCGCGGACCCCAACCGGCCGGATCCGCGCCTGACGGACCCGGTGTTCCTCAACGAGCTCATCAGCCGCATCCGCGCCGCGCGCATGTTCAACTTCTTCGGCATGTCGGTGGCGGACTTCGTGGGCGTCGTGGAGCAGGCCGGCATCGCGGTCAACCCGCTCATCAAGGGCAACGTCCAGCAGAACCGCTACCTGGGCGACAAGAGCAAGACATTCACCATCAAGTCCGTGGGAGAAGCGGGCAGCGTCCAGAAGACGCTCACCGCGGTCATCCGCCTGGACGACGGGCTGGGCAAGCTCGTGTATTACAGAGAGGAATAGCATGGCCCGCATTCTTGGCCTGGACCTGGGCAGCCACTCCGTGAAGGGGGTGGTGCTCACCTCCGGAGCGAAAAGCAGCACCACCCAGGCCTACGCGGAGGTGCGCCGCGCGCAGGAAGGCGAGCGCACGGAGACGCTGCGCGCCGCGGTGGAGGAGCTGCTCGGGAAGATGCCGGAGGGGCACGTGGACCAGGTCGTCATCGCCCTGCCCGGCCCGTCCCTCACCACGCACGCGGTGAGCCTGCCCTTCTCCGACAGCAAGCGCGTGGAGGCGACGCTGCCCTTCGAGGTGGGCAGCCAGCTGCCGTTCGACATCTCGGAGGTCGTCTTCGACTACCAGGTGGTCGGCCAGAAGGACACCGGCGGCAAGGACAAGGCCGCGGACCTGCTGGTGGGCGTGGTGAAGAAGGAGGAGCTCCAGTCGCTGCTGGCCCTGCTGGGCGGCCTCCAGGTGGACCCGCGCGTCATCACCCACCCGGCGCTCGCGTACCAGAACCTCTTCACGCAGATGCCCGGCCTCTTCGAGGGCGCGTCCGAGGGCGGCCCGGTGGCGGTGGTGGACATTGGCCACGAGCGCACGTCGGTGGCCATTGGCCAGCCGGGCAAGGGCGTGGAGTTCGCGCGCACCTTCGCGGGCGGCGGGCGCGACCTGACGCGCGCGCTGGCCACGGAGTTCCAGACGGCGCTGCCGGAGGCCCACGCGTGGAAGGAAG
>NZ_JBKGHJ010000368.1:0-8948 GCF_046520365.1 Corallococcus sp. 4LFB | reverse complement strand
GGCGTCCCCGGCCCCGCCGGTCCTCCCGGCGCTGGACGCTGGCGTCGCGGACGCGGTGGTGCCGCCCCTGCCGGTGGCCTCGCTGCCCCCGGCCACGCACGAGCTGTTCCGCCGCATCCAGGGCCGCGTCGCGCAGGTGCGCATCATCGAGCGCCGCTCCGGCACGAAGTCCTCCATCGGCTCCGCGTTCTTCGTGAGCGCGAAGGGCCACGCCCTCACGAACTACCACGTCGTCTCCGACCTGGTGCTCCACCCGGAGGACTACACCGCGGAGCTGGACCGGGGCGACGCGACGGTGCCGGTGCGCCTGCTCGCGGTGGACGTGGTCAGCGACCTGGCCGTCATCCAGGTGGACGCCCCCGTCAGCGACTACTTCAAGCTGGAGGAGCACGAACCGCCGCAGGGCACGCGCCTGTTCGCCATGGGCAACCCGCGCGACCTGGGCACCACCATCGTGGAGGGCACGTACAACGGCCTGGTGCGCGACGCCCTCTACGAGCGCGTGCACTTCACCGGCGCCATCAACCCCGGCATGAGCGGCGGGCCCACGCTCAGCGGCGAGGGCGGCGTCGTGGGCGTCAACGTGGCCACCATGGGCAACCAGGTGGGCTTCCTCGTCCCGGTGGCGCGCGCGCGGGCGCTGCTGGACCGGGCGCTGGCGCAGGAGGGCCCCCCGGACTCCGCCGCGCTGATGACGTCCGTGCAGGAGCAGCTGCTGGCCAACCAGCAGCGCATCACCGACCGGCTGCTGGCCACGGACCTGCCGAAGCAGGCGCTGGGCGGCTACCGCGTCCCGGGCCGCTGGAGCCCGTTCCTCAAGTGCTGGGGCGACACGCCGCATGATCCGGAGACGCCCTACACGGTGACGAGCTACCAGTGCTCCTCCGAGGAGGACATCTTCCTGTCCTCCAGCCACCGCACGGGCGTGGTGGCCTACCTGCACCAGCACGTGGAGAGCCAGAAGCTGGGCGCGATGCGCTTCTCCGCGCTCTACAGCACGCTCTTCTCCCAGGACCCGGACGCGGTGGAGGCCACGCGCGAGGACGTCACCAACTTCCGCTGCAAGTCGGAGTTCGTGGACGTGAACGGCCTCACGGTGCGCGCCGCCCTCTGCCTGCGCGCCTACCGCCGCTTCCCGGGCCTCTACGACCTGGTGCTGCGCGCGGCCACGCTGAACGCGGCCACGCACGGCGTGGACACCAGCCTCACGCTGGGCGGCTTCTCCGCGGAGAACGCCCGCAAGCTGGCGCGCCGCTACCTGGAGGGCCTGTCGTGGACGAAGTGATCTTCCTGGAGGTGCTGGAAGGGGACGCCGTCCAGTCCCGCCACCGGCTGGACCGGCTGCCGGTGACGGTGGGGCGCGGCTACGCCAACGACGTCATCCTGGACGACCCGAAGGTCTCCGCACAGCACCTGCGCCTGGAGCGGCGCGAGGACGGCGCGGTGGTGCTGCATGACGTGGGCAGCGTCAACGGCACCTTCAGCGTGGAGCCGTGGGTGGCGCTCAAGGAGCTGGTGCTCACCCCGGACGCGCGCGTGTCCGTGGGGGACACGGTGCTGCGCTTCCGTCACCGCGACTTCGTGGTGGAGGACACCGTCGTCAACGAAGCGCCCGCCGCGCCGCGCGAGCGCCTCTTCGAGCGTCCCCGCGCCTTCGCGCTGGCGATGCAGGCGCTGGTGGCCATGTCCTTCATCTCCGAGCGGGTGACCCAGTTCCAGAAGACGGACTGGGGCGACCTGCTGCTGTCGAGCGTGCTGCCGCTGGGGATGGCGCTCCTGTGGGCCGGGGGCTGGTCGCTGGCGAGCCGCATCGCGCGCCGGAGCTTCCACTTCCGCGTGCACGCCACCATTGGCGCGCTGCTGCTGCTGGGCTTCGCGGTGGCGCCGCCGCTGTTCGCGCTCTTGAGCTTCAGCTTCTCGCTGGGCGCGTGGCTGGGCTTCGGGCGCACGCTGGCCGTGCTGGGGCTGATGGGGTGGGGGCTCTACTGGCACCTGCGCTACGTGACGCGCTGGAGCGCGAAGCGGGTGGTGCGGGGGCTCGTCATCGCGTCGGTGGGCGTGCTGGCGCTGACGAACGTGTCGGAGCTGCTGGGCAACGAGCCCTTCAGCGAGGCGCTGGAGTTCCCCCGCTCGCTGCTGCCGCCGGTGCTGCGCGTGGCCCCGGCGCACTCCATGGACTCGTTCTTCGAGGACGTGAAGCCGCTGGAGAAGAAGGTGGACGCGCTCGTGAAGGAGCGCTGAGGCGCGTCCACCGCTTCAGGGGCCTACAGGCCGCGCACCTCGTGCGGCTTGTAGGGGGCCTCCAGCGCCTTCACCTCCTCGGGGGTGAGCTTGAGGCTCACCGCCTTCACCGCGTCCTCCAGGTGCTGCGGCTTCGTCGCGCCGATGATGGGCGCGGTGACCACGGGCCTGGACAGCAGCCACGCCAGGGCCACCTGCGCGGGCGGGGCCTTGCGCGCGTCCGCCACCTGCTTCACCGCCTCCACCACGTCCCAGTCCCCGGGCTGGTTGTAGAGCATGGGCGACAGCGTGTCGGTGCCCGCGCGCGTCGTGGCCTCCTTGTCGTCCAGCGACCTGCGCGACCCCGCGAGCAGCCCGCGCGCCAGCGGAGACCAGGGGATGACGCCCACGCCTTCCGCCTCGCACAGGGGCAGCATCTCCCGCTCCTCCTCGCGGTAGACGAGGTTGTAGTGGTTCTGCATGGACACGAAGCGCGCCCAGCCGTTGCGCTCGGACACGCTCAGTGCGCGCATGAACTGCCACGCGTACGCGGAGCTGGCGCCCAGGTAGCGCACCTTGCCCTGGCGCACGAGCTGATCCAGCGCGGACAGCGTCTCCTCGATGGGCGTGTGCGGGTCCATCCGGTGGATTTGATAGAGGTCGATGGTGTCCACGCCCAGCCGCTTGAGGCTCGCCTCGCACGCCTGGGTGATGGCCTTGCGCGACAGGCCGCGCTCGTTCTGGCCCTTCCCGGTGGGGAAGTAGACCTTCGTCGCCAGCACCACCTCGTCCATGTTCGCGTACCTGCGCAGCGCGCGGCCCGTCACCTCCTCGCTGACGCCGTCCGAGTACATGTTCGCGGTGTCGAAGAAGGTGATGCCCAGCTCCACCGCGCGGCGGAAGAAGGGCTGCGCGGCTTCTTCATCCAGCACCCACGGGCGCCACTTCGGGGTGCCGTAGCTCATGCAGCCCAGGCAGATGCGGGAGACCCGCAGGCCGGTGTGTCCCAGGTTGGCGTACTTCATGGTCCGCTCCTTCGCCTTCGCGTGTGGTGCCAGAGACGTTCGCTGCTTGCGTATGCCCAGCATGAGCGAGCGCTTCAACCTCCTGTCTCCGGAAGTGAAGGCCAACCCCTATCCCACCTACGCCCGCATGCGCCGCGAGGCCCCCGTGTGTCAGGTGGAGCCCGGTGGCATGTGGGCCGTGTCGCGCCATGATGACGTGCTGCGCGTGCTCAAGGACCCGCGGCGCTTCTCCTCGCAGGGCTTCCGCGTGGCCACCAACCCGCCCTGGCTGGGCGGCAACCCCTTCTCCGAGTCCATGCTCACCCTGGACCCGCCCCAGCACGCCCGCCTGCGGGTGCTGGTGCAGAAGGCCTTCGGCGCGGCGGCCATGGCCCGGCTGGAGCCCCGCGTGCGCGAACTCTGCCGGCAGGCGGTGGCGGCGCTGCCCCGGGGCGTGCCGGTGGACCTGATGCCGCCGTACGCGCTGCGCATCCCGGCCGCCGTCATCAGCGACCTGCTGGGCCTGGACCCTTCACGCGCCACGCGCCTGAAGCAGTGGGCGGACCTCATCACCGGCGGCGTCACCACCGTCCGCCCGGACGAGGAGGACCGCAAGCAGCGGGCCCGGGACGCGGTGGCGGAGCTGCGCCAGTACTTCGGCGAGGTGCTGGAGGACCGCGCCCGCGCGCCCGGCACGGACCTGGTCAGCGAGCTGCAACAGGCCCGCGTGGACGGCGAGGCCCTGTCCAGGGACGAGCTCATCGCGTTCATGGCGCTGCTGCTGGTGGGCGGCATCGAGACGGTGGTGCACCTCTTGGGCGCGTCGCTCGTCGTGCTGCGCGACCATCCGGAGATCTGGACCCAGCTGCGCGCGGACCGCTCGCGCATCCCGGCCTTCATCGAGGAGGTGCTGCGCTACGAGCCGCCCGCCCAGGCCGCGCCCCGCCTCACCACGGAGGCGGTGGAGCTGGGCGGGGTGAGCCTGCCCAAGGGCGCGCCGGTTGCTGGTGCTGCTGGGCTCCGCCGCGCACGACGAGGCGCACTTCCCGGACGGCGACCGCTTCAACCTGTCCCGCCCCGGCCCGCAGAACCTGCCCTTCGGCCACGGCATCCACTTCTGCCTGGGCGCGCAGCTGGCGCGCATGGAGGGCGGCTGGCCCTGGAGGCGCTGCTGGACGCCTTCAGTCACCTGCAGGCCGGCGCGGAGCCCATGACGTGGCACCGCACGCTGGTGGTGCGCGGGCCCGCCACGCTGCCGCTCGTGCTGCACCCGCACTGAGCAGCGGGGCAGGGGGCCCGCAAAGACGACGGGCAGGTTCCCGTGAAGGAACCTGCCCGCGTCACTTCAACCGCTGGACTCCGTTACGCCCGGACTTCCGCCGGAGGCGTGTCCGTGGTGGTGGCCGGAACCACGCCCTCCTTGAAGGGAGAGGTCTCCATCGCCGCCTTGAGCACGTCGTCCATGTGCGTGGCGAAGATGAACTCCAGCTCGTTCTTCGCCTGATCCGGCACGTCGATGAGGTCCTTGCGGCAGCGCTCCGGCAGGATGACGCGCTTGATGCCCGCGCGGTGCGCCGCCAGGACCTTCTCCTTGATGCCGCCCACCGGCAGCACCAGGCCGCGCAGCGTGGCCTCGCCCGTCATCGCCGTGTCGTGCCGCACCCGGATGCCCGTCAGCAGGCTGGTGAGCGCGGTCAGGATGGTGACGCCGGCCGAAGGACCATCCTTGGGGATGGAGCCCGCGGGGAAGTGCAGGTGGATGTCCGTCTTCTCCAGGAAGTTCGGGTTGATGCCGAGCTGCTCCGCCTTGCTGCGCAGGTAGCTCAGCGCCGCGGTGGCCGACTCCTTCATCACGTCGCCCAGCTGGCCGGTGAGCGTCATGCCGCCCTTGCCCGCCATCTTGGTCGCTTCGATGAAGAGCAGGTCGCCGCCCGCCGCGGTCCACGCGAGGCCCGTCGCCACACCGGGAACCTCCGTGCGCTCCGCGACCTCCGAGTAGAACGTCTCGGGCCCGAGGATCTCCTTCACGCGCTCCGCGCCGATGGTCTGCTTCTCCAGCTTGCCGCCGGCCACCTCCACCGCCACCGCGCGGCAGATGTCCGCGATGCGGCGCTCCAGGTTACGCACGCCGGCCTCACGCGTGTACGACGTCGTGAGGATGAGCAGCGCCTCGTCCTGGATCTCGATGTGGTCCCCGTTGAGGCCGTGCTCCTTGAGCTGCTTGGGCACCAGGTGGATGCGGGCGATGGCCTGCTTCTCCTCGAACGTGTAGCCCGTCAGCTCGATGATCTCCATGCGGTCGCGGAGCGGCCCGGGGATGGGATCCAGCTGGTTCGCCGTGGCGACGAACATGACCTTCGACAGGTCGAACGCCACGTCCAGGTAGTGGTCGCTGAACGTGCTGTTCTGCTCCGGGTCCAGCACCTCCAGCAGCGCCGCGCTCGGGTCGCCGCGGAAGTCCGCGCCCAGCTTGTCGATTTCGTCCAGCATCATGACCGGGTTCTTCGTCCCGGCCTTCTTCATGCTCTGGATGAAGCGGCCCGGCAGCGCGCCCACGTAGGTGCGGCGGTGCCCGCGGATCTCCGCCTCGTCACGCACGCCGCCCAGCGACAGGCGCACGAACTTGCGGCCGGTGGCCTTGGCCACGCTCTGGCCCAGCGACGTCTTGCCGACGCCCGGGGGACCGACGAGGCACAGGATGGGCCCGCGCATGTCGTTCTTCAGCTTGCGGACGGCCAGGTACTCCAGGATGCGCTTCTTCACCTTCTTGATGCCGAAGTGATCCTTGTCCAGCTGCTGGCGCGCGTTCTCGATGTCGAGGTTGTCCTCGCTGATCTTCGACCACGGCAGGTCCGCGATCCAGTCCAGGTAGGTGCGCGCGACGGTGTACTCGCTGGAGGCCGCCGGGATCGTCTTCAGGCGGTTGAGCTCCTTCTGGGCGACCTTCTCCACTTCCGGGGGCAGGGCGGCCTTCTTCAGGCGCTCCTGGAGCTCGTCCAGCTCCTCCTCCTCCTCGCCCATCTCGCCGAGCTCTTCCTTGATCGCCTTGAGCTGCTGGCGCAGGTAGTACTCGCGCTGGGTCTTCGACATCTCGCCCTTCACGGCGGAGTCGATCTTGTTGGAGAGCTTGAGGATCTCGCGCTTGCGGTTGAGCAGTTCCAGGACGAGCTTCATGCGCGCCTTGAGGTCGACCGTCTCCAGCACGGCCTGCTTCTCCTCGATGGGCACGTCCACGTTGGCGGCGATGAGGTCCGCCAGGTGGCCCGGGTGCGTGATGCTCTCCACCAGCTCCGTGGCGGCGGCGGGCAGCTCGGGCATCAGCTCGATGACCTCGCGCGCCAGCTTCTTCAGGTTGATGCCCAGGGCCTCCACCTCGACGTTCTCGCTGGAGGTCTTGTCCTCCACGGCGTCGACGCGGGCCTTGAGGTACGGGGCCTCCTGCACCAGCTCCATCACGCGGAAGCGCGCGAGGCCCTGGACCACGAGCGAGTAGTTGTCCTCGCCCATCTTCAGAAGTTTCACGATGCGGGCGACGGTGCCCATCGTGTACAGGTCGGACGCGCCCGGATCCTCTTCCTCGGCGCGGCGCTGCGTCACGACGCCGATGACCTGGTCGTCACGGACGGCGTCCTTGATCAGCGCGATGGTCTTCTGGCGGCCGACGGCCAGGGGCAGCACGCCGCCGGGAAAGAACACACTGTTGCGCAGCGGCAGGATGGGCAGCACCTGCGGGATGTCTTCCTTGTTGATGAGCCCCGGAGGGGCCATCGCGGTGGGCATGGCGCTGGCCGCGGTGCCCTTCTTCTTCTCGTCAGACATGGGAGTTCGGCCTCTTCCTTGCTTGAACCCGGTCAGCAAGCGGCCGGGCCGGTGAACCATCCGGTTGTTTTCTGTGACGGATGAACCAACGTAACAACCAAACCGGACATGGCAAACGCGATGTGCGTTATTTCCGTGCCTCGTCGGCTGTACGACGCTCCTCCTTTAACGGCCCAGAAGTCTCGCGTCCGGCGAAGGGGTGGGGCATGCTCGCCCCCTCTCACGCTTGATGCGGTGCGCGAGCGCGCGCCCCCGCACTGGAGGCCGATGTGAAGCTCCACACCTGCGCCCACCTGCTGTCGCTGTCCGCGCTCCTGGCGCTCGGCTGCCACTCTCCCGTGGACGACGCGGGCTCCACCGTCCCGGATGCCTGCGAGGCCACGCCGCCGGTGGTGGCGCCCCAGAAGACGGACATCCTCTTCGTCATCGACAACTCCGGCTCCATGCAGGAGGAGCAGCAGGGCATCGCCACGGAGCTGCCCGCCTTCCTGGCCGCGCTGAAGGAGGGCAGCGGCGTGGCGCAGGACTTCCGCGTGGGGGTCATCACCACCTCGGTGTACCAGCGCCTGCTCCTGGCGAACGGCACGGACTCCATCCGCTCCTTCCCGGATCAGGAAGGCCGCCTGCAGCCGGTGAAGGACGAAGCCGGCCAGCCCACCGACGAGCGCTTCATCGAGGGCACGGATCCGCTGCTCCTGGACAAGTTCCAGCGCCTGGTGAACCAGGGCACGTCCGGCAGCGGGCAGGAGACGCCCTTCGAGGCGGTGCGGCTGGCGGTCGCCTCGCCGCTGGCCACGAAGCCGCTGTCGGAGGGCGGCAACGGGGGCTTCCTCCGGGACGCGCCCGCCTGCTGGTGGTGGTGGTGTCCGACGAGGAGGACTGCAGCTCCACGCAGCGGCCGCCGCCGGTGACGCTGGTGCAGGACACCTCCGTGGACTCCTGCACCGTGCAGGGGGACAAGCTGACCCCGGTGGCGGAGTACTACCAGGCCTTCCAGGGGCTGCATGACGGCACGGGCGCGTCGCGCGAGGTGCTGTGGGCCACCATCGGGCCGGTGGCGCTGACGGACAAGCGCGCGGAGCTGACGACGGAGCTGGTGGGGAGCACGACCTACGTGCGCAACGTCGACTGCCGACCTCCTACGGGCCCGGCTACCGGCAGAGCGCCATGGCGCAGGCGTTCGACGCGACCCAGGCGAACCTGGATTCCATCTGCAAGACGAGCTACCAGCAGACGCTGCTGGACATCGCGGACCTGGCCACGGTGGCGCAGAGCGTGGACGTGGTGAACCTGCCGGATCCGCGGCTCGCGGTGGTGTACGTCACGCGCGCGGACGGCTCCGTGCAGACGTGCACCGCGGCCAACGGCGACTTCCGCTACGAGCCCCCCGGAGAAGGCCGCTCCGCGCGCCTCTTCTTCCTGGGCCCGTGCCTGCGGCGCGTGGGCGACACGAAGGTGGAGGTGAAGGTGCTGTGCGCCGGGTAGCCCGGAGCTGATCCGCGCGCCGCACCCGAAGGGCCCCGCGAAGCACGCGGGGCCCTTCTTCTTTGGCGTGGCGCGTGACCTGTCATGTCCGGTGCCAGGTGAAGTGACGCGCGCAAATCCGACGCCTCCCGTCGAGCGGAGCACCCGACGCGACAGGTCCCACGCGCTCGGAATGCCGCCTGCTGGGGTGTCAGACGGCTTCGGATACTGGCCTCATGCGCGCACCGGTGGCGGGTGCGCGGGCGATGAGGAGGCGGCATGAGCGCGGCGGCGGAGCGGTCGGGGTTGGGGGTGGTGGAGGAGCTGCGCGAACGGATCCGCCAGCTGCAGGCGGCGCCCCGGCGCGCGCTGTCGGTGCTGCGCACGGGCGTGGACGCGGTGGACGCGCTGCTGCCGCAGGGCGGCCTGCCGCTGGGGACC
>NZ_JBKGHJ010000367.1:0-8956 GCF_046520365.1 Corallococcus sp. 4LFB | reverse complement strand
GGCCGCGGGCTCTACCGGCGCGTGGCCCCGGCCGCGCTCGAAGCGGAGGCGGAGGTGCTCGCGGAGCTGTCACCCGCTGAACGCTCGCTGCTGCGCTCGCTGCTGGAGCGCGTGGAGCGCGCCGCCATCCGGGCCCTCGAGCCCGCCCCCTGAGCCTTGCCGCATTGGTTACATCTGTTACTATTTCGGGCGCCATGGAAAACGTCCGCCACCTGACAGGCTTTGGGAATGAGCACGCATCGGAGGCTGTCGCCGGTGCGCTTCCAGTGGGCCAGAACACGCCCCAGCGCGTCGCCTTCGGCCTCTACGCCGAGCAGCTCTCCGGCACCGCGTTCACCGCGCCGCGCGGCGTGAACCGGCGCACGTGGATGTACCGGCTGCGGCCCAGCGCGGGCCACCCGGCGTACCGGCCCGTGGAGTCCCGCGCGCTGCGCAGCGGGCCGTTCCGGGAGGTGCCTCCGTCGCCCAACCGGCTGCGCTGGAGCCCGGCGCCCATGCCCACGGCGCCCACCACCTTCCTGGAGGGCCTCTTCACGCTGGGCGGCAACGGCTCCCCGGCGGAGGGCGCGGGCGCGGCGGTGCACCTCTACGCCGCGACGGCGTCCATGACGGACACGGCGTTCTTCAACGCGGACGGCGAGCTGCTCATCGTCCCGCAGTCCGGGACGCTGCGCATCGTCACGGAGCTGGGCGTGCTGGAGGTGCCGCCCGGCCACGTCGCCATCATCCCGCGCGGCATGCGCATGCGGGTGGAGCTGCCCGGCGGGCCCGCGCGCGGCTACGTCTGCGAGAACTACGGCGCGGCGTTCCGGCTGCCGGAGCTGGGCCCCATCGGCTCCAACGGGCTGGCGAACCCGCGCGACTTCGTGGCCCCGAGCGCGGCCTACGAGGACGTGGAGCGCCCCACGCGCGTGGTGCAGAAGTTCCAGGGGAACCTCTGGGAGACGACGCTGGACCACTCGCCCTTCAACGTCGTCGCGTGGCACGGCAACTACGTGCCGTACACGTACGACCTGGCGCGCTTCAACACCGTCAACACGGTGAGCTTCGACCACCCGGATCCATCCATCTTCACGGTGCTCACGTCGCCCAGCGACACGCCGGGAACGGCGAACTGCGACTTCGTCATCTTCCCGCCCCGGTGGATGGTGGCGGAGCACACCTTCCGGCCGCCCTGGTTCCACCGCAACGTGATGAGCGAGCTGATGGGGCTGGTGCACGGCGTCTACGACGCCAAGGCGGACGCGTTCCTGCCCGGAGGCGCGTCGCTGCACAACTGCATGAGCGCCCACGGCCCGGACCGGAAGACCTACGAGGCGGCCGTCGCCGCGGAGCTGACGCCGAAGAAGATCGACAACACGCTCGCGTTCATGTTCGAGACCCGCTGGGTCATCGCGCCCACGCGCCAGGCGATGGAGAGCCCCGCCCTCCAGGCGGACTACGACGCCTGCTGGGCGGACCTGCCCAAGGCCAAGGTGCCGTCCACGGGAGGCGGTCAGCCATGAAGCTCGCGTCGCTCGACGTGGGGCGGGACGGCCGGCTGGTCGTCGTGACGAAGGACCTCTCCCGGTACGCGGAGGCCTCCGCCATCGCGCCCACCCTCCAGGCCGCGCTGGATGACTGGGAGCGCCACGCGCCGGCCCTGCGCGCGCTGTCGGAGCGGCTGGAGCGCGGGGAGCTCCCGTCGGAGCGCTTCAACCCCACCTGGTGCGCGGCCCCCCTGCCCCGCGCCTACCAGTGGGCGGACGGCTCCGCGTACGTGAACCACGTGGAGCTGGTGCGCAAGGCGCGCGGCGCGGAGCTGCCGCCCTCCTTCTGGACGGATCCGCTGATGTACCAGGGCGGCTCCGACGGCTTCCTGGGGCCGTGCCAGCCCATCCCGCTCGCGGACGAGTCGTGGGGCTGCGACCTGGAGGGCGAGGTCGTGGTGGTGACGCGCGACGTGCCGCTGGGCGCCACGCGCGAGCAGGCCCTGGGCGCCGTCGTGCTGGTGGGGCTGGTCAACGACGTGTCGCTGCGCAACCTGATTCCGGCGGAGCTGGCGAAGGGCTTCGGCTTCTTCCAGTCCAAGCCCGCGTCGGCGTTCTCGCCGGTGTTCGTGACGCCGGACGAGCTGGGGGCCGCGTGGCGGGACGGCAAGCTGCACCGGCGCCTGGAGGTCTTCCTCGACGGCGAGCCCTTCGGCCGCGCGGACGCGGGCGTGGACATGACGTTCGACTTCGGCACGCTGGTGGCGCACGCGGCGAAGACGCGCTCGCTGTGCGCGGGAAGCATCGTGGGCTCCGGCACGGTGTCCAACCGGGGCCCGGACGGCGGCCCCGGCAAGCCCGTGCGGGACGGCGGCGCGGGCTACTCCTGCATCGCGGAGGTGCGCGTGGTGGAGACGCTCCGCGACGGCGCGCCGAAGACGCCGTTCCTCAAGCGCGGCAACCGGGTGCGCATCGAGATGCGGGACGACGCGGGCAACAGCATCTTCGGCGCCATCGACCAGGGCGTCGGAGAGTAGGCGGGGAAGGAGGGCCCCCTTTTTCCGTCAGGGCCCCTTGTTCCACGCGTCAGGCGCGCAGCAGGATCCACGCGCGCCTCCATGCTCCTGACCCTCTCGACGACCCACACGCCCGCGACGGACCTGGGCTACCTGCTGCACAAGAACCCCGACCGGCCCCAGTCCTTCGAGCTTCCCTTCGGACTGGCGCACGTCTTCTACCCGGAGGCCTCCGCGGGCCGCACCACGGCCGCGCTCCTCCTGGAGGTGGATCCGGTCGCACTGGTGCGTGGCCGGCCGTCGTCCGGCGGCCAGGGCGGCACGCTGGACCAGTACGTCAACGACCGGCCCTACGTGGCGTCGTCCTTCATGAGCGTGGCGCTGTCCCGCGTCTTCGGCACCGCCCTGTCGGGACGCAGCAAGGACCGGCCGGAGCTGGCCGCGCAACCCCTGCCCTTCTCCGCGCGCCTGTCGGTGCTGCCCTGCCGGGGCGGTGAGACCTTCCTGCGCCGCCTCTTCGAGCCGCTGGGGTACACCGTCACCGCGACCCGCCACGCGCTGGATGAGACCGTGCCCGCGTGGGGCGACAGCCGCTACTTCACCGTGACGCTGGAGGGCCACGTGCGCCTGGGCGACCTGCTCTCGCACCTGTACGTCCTCATCCCGGTGCTCGACGACGACAAGCACTACTGGGTCGGCGACAAGGAGGTGGAGAAGCTCCTGCGCCACGGCGAGGGCTGGCTCGCCGCGCACCCGGAGCGCGAACAGATTGCCCGCCGCTACCTGCGCCACCGCCACAGCCTGGCGCGCGAGGCCCTGGAGCGGCTCGCGGGCGACGAGGCCCCGGAGCCGGAGGAGCGCCAGGAGGCGCGCAACGCGGAAGAGGCCGTGCTGGAGTCGCGCCTGAGCCTCAACGAGCAGCGCCTCCAGACGGTGATGACCGTCCTCCAGGAGCACGGCGCCGCGCGCGTGGTGGACCTGGGCTGCGGCGAGGGGCGGCTGCTCAAGGCCCTCCTGAAGGACCGGCGCTTCACGGAGGTCGTCGGCATGGACGTGTCCCACCGCACGCTGGAGGTCGCCCAGGACCGGCTCGGCATCGAGAAGATGCCGGACCTGCAGCGCAAGCGCGTGAAGCTGCTGCACGGCTCGCTGTTCTACCGGGACCAGCGGCTCGCGGGCTTCGACGCCGCCACCGTCATCGAGGTCATCGAGCACCTGGACCTGCCGCGCCTCGCGGCCTTCGAGCGCGTGCTGTTCGAGCACACGCGGCCGGGCCTCATCCTCCTCACCACCCCCAACGCCGAGTACAACGTGCGCTTCACCTCCCTCCCCGCCGGCACCTTCCGCCACCGCGACCACCGCTTCGAGTGGACCCGCGCCGAGTTCGAGGCCTGGGCGGCCCGCATGTGCGAGCGCTTCGGCTACACCGTGCGCTTGCTGCCCGTGGGAGAGCACGACGCGGAGGTCGCGCGCCGACGCAGATGGCGGTGTTCGCGCGATGAACGTCCACATTCCAGAGCTGTCGCTCGTGGTGCTCATCGGGCCGTCCGGTTCGGGCAAGACGACCTTCGCGCGCCGGCACTTCAAGCCCACGGAGGTGCTCTCCTCGGACACCTACCGGGGCTTCGTGTCCGACGACGAGAACAACCAGGAGGCGACGAAGGACGCCTTCGAGACGCTGCGCTACGTCGCCGCGAAGCGGCTGGCGCGGGGCCTGCTCACCGTGGTGGACGCCACCAACGTGCAGCCGGAGTCCCGCAAGGCCTTCGTGGAGCTGGCGCGCGAGTACCACGTGCTGCCCGTGGCGCTGGTGCTGGACGTGCCGGAGCGCACCTGCATCGAGCGCAACCAGCAGCGGCCGGACCGCGCCGCCAGCTCCCGCTTCGTGCGCAACCAGGTGTCCCAGCTGCATCGCTCGATGCGCGGTCTGGAGCGCGAGGGCTTCCGCCACCTCCACGTCCTCAAGCCGGACGCCATCGACACCGTCGTGCTGGAGCGTCAGCCGCTCTGGTGCAACCTCAAGCACGAGCGCGGGCCGTTCGACATCATCGGCGACATCCACGGCTGCCGCGAGGAACTGGAGGCCCTGCTCACGAAGCTGGGCTACGCGGTGCATCCGCGCGCGGACGGCACGCCGGGCTTCGACGTGCGCCCACCGGAGGGCCGCAGGGCCGTCTTCCTGGGCGACCTGGTGGACCGCGGCCCGGACATCCCGGGCGTGCTGCGGCTGGTGATGGACATGGTGGAGGCCGGCACCGCGCTGTGCGTGCCGGGCAACCACGAGATGAAGCTGCTGCGCAAGCTGCGCGGCGGCAAGGTCAACGTGTCCCACGGCATGGCCCAGACGCTGGAGCAGCTGGAGAAGGAGCCGCCGGAGTTCCACCAGCGGGTGGCGAAGTTCATCGACGGGCTCGTGTCCCACTACGTGCTGGACGACGGGCGCCTGGTGGTGGCGCACGCGGGCATGAAGGAGAGCATGCAGGGCCGGGGCTCCGGCCGGGTGCGCGCCTTCGCCCTGTACGGGGAGACGACGGGCGAGACGGACGAGTACGGCTTTCCGGTGCGCTTCAACTGGGCGGCGGAGTACCGGGGCCGCGCGTCGGTGGTGTACGGCCACCAGCCCGTGCTGGAGGCCGAGTGGGTCAACAACACGCTGTGCGTGGACACCGGCTGCGTCTACGGCGGCCAGCTCACCGCCCTGCGCTACCCGGAGCGGGAGCTGGTGTCCGTGCCCGCCCTGCGCGCGTACTGCGAGGCGGTGAAGCCGCTGGGCGCCCCCGCCCCGTCGGGCCTGAGCGCGCAGCAGCAGGCGGATGACGTGCTGGACCTGGAGGACGTCCGGGGCAAGCGCGTCATCTCCACGCGGCTGGCCACGCACGTCACCCTGCGCGAGGAGAACACCACCGCCGCGCTGGAGGCGATGAGCCGCTTCGCCATGGACCCGCGCTGGCTCATCTACCTGCCGCCCACCATGTCCCCGTCGGAGACGAGCGACCGGCCCGGCTTCCTGGAGCATCCCCAGGAGGCGTTCGACTACTACCGCAAGGAGGGCGTGGCCCAGGTCGTCTGCGAGGAGAAGCACATGGGCTCGCGCGCCGTCGTCGTCATCGCGCGCGACGCGGAGGCCGCGCGACGGCGCTTCGGCGTCACTAGCGGTGAGACGGGCGTCTGCTACACGCGCACGGGCCGGCGCTTCTTCACCGACGAGGCCCTGGAGGCCGCGTTCCTCGCCCGCGTCCGGGCGGCGCTGGACGCGTCCGGGTTCTGGGAGGAGCTGAAGACGGACTGGGCCTGCCTGGACTGCGAGCTGATGCCCTGGTCGCTCAAGGCCCAGGAGCTGCTGCGTGACCCGTACGCCGCCGTGGGCGCGGCCTCGCGCGCGGCGCTGAAGGACGTGGTGGCGGTGCTGGGTCAGGCCACGGCGCGGGGGCTGCCGCTGGGCGAGCTGTCCACGCGCTTCACGGACAAGGCGTCCCACGTGCAGCGCTACGTGGAGGCGTACCGGCGCTACTGCTGGCCGGTGACGTCGCTGGACGACGTGCGGCTGGCGCCGTTCCACCTGCTGGCCACGGAGGGCGCGACCCACGTGGACAAGGACCATGTCTGGCACATGGAGACGCTGGCGCGCGTGTGCCGCGCGGACCCGTCCTTCCTCATGGCCACGCCCTACCGCGTCGTCGCGCTGGAGGACGCGGACGCGGTGGCCGGCGGCGTGCGGTGGTGGGAGGAGCTCACCGCGCGCGGCGGCGAGGGCATGGTGGTGAAGCCCCTGGGCTTCGCGGTGCGCGGGCGGCGGGGCGTGGTGCAGCCCGCCATCAAGTCGCGGGGCCCGGAGTACCTGCGCATCATCTACGGCCCGGAGTACACCGCGCCCGCGAACCTGGACCGGCTGCGCCAGCGAGGCCTGTCCACCAAGCGCTCGCTCGCGCTGCGTGAGTTCGCGCTGGGCGTGGAGGGACTGGAGCGCTTCACGAAGAAGGACTCGCTCCGCCGCGTGCACGAGTGCGTCTTCGGCGTGCTCGCCCTGGAGAGCGAGCCCGTGGATCCGCGGCTCTGATTCAGTAATTGAACTGGAGCTGGAGGCGCGTCACGTGCCCCTGCTCCTGTTCATACGGGTAGCGCGACGAGGTGCGGTTGGCGATGACGTAGGCGGCCGTCAGCTCCAGGGCCTTCCACACCTGCCACTCCGCGCCCAGCTCCAGCTCGCGCACGTCATAGCGCGGGGCGTTGGTCTCGAACTTCTTGCCGCCCTTGTAGAGGGTGCCGCGAACATAGGGGATGAGCGACACGCCCACCACGCCGTCCAGCTTGTACATGAGCTGCGCGTAGCCGCCCTGCAGGTTCCGGCTGTCGATGAGCAGCGACTCGTCCGGCCCCGTCCCCAGCGACGGGCCCCGCCCCACGTTGTATTCCGCCTGGAAGCCCAGGGGCTGCGGGTAGACGGTCAGGCTGACGATGGCGCGCGCATCCACCAGGTTGTTGCCGCGCGCGAGCGCATAGGCCGCGCCCTCGCGCGGGGCCGCGCTCAGGTTGAAGCGGCCGTAGTAGGCACCGGCGCCGACCTCCACGTACTGGGAGCCGAAGAGGAAGGGCCAGGTGACGCGCGCGACGCCGTGCGGGCTGTTGTTGCGCTCGGCGCGGTTGGCCGCCTGGCCGTTGAAGACCCCCAGGCCCACGACGCCGTAGTCGCCGGAGCCCTTGAGGCCGCTGTCGACGAGGAACTTGAAGCGCTCGCGGATGTGCGCGGGCGCCCAGTAGAAGAACACGCCCAGGTCGCGCTCGTCCTTCAGCGCGCTGTTGATGGCGTCGTTGCGGTCCAATGCCAGACGGTTCTGGCTGGACTGGAGGTTCTCGAAGCCGAAGGGCACCTTGGACTGGCCCACGCGGAAGCGGAACTCCTTCGCCGAGTCGACGAAGATGTCCGCGTACCAGTCCCGCATGATGGCGACGTTGTACTGGTCCCCGATGACGGAGGCGAAGTCCGGCTGCAGGTACACGGACACGTGCGGGTGCACGTCCCCGGAGATGACCAGCCGCGCGCGGCGGATGCCGAAGCCGGTGTCCTTGCCCAGGAAGCGGTCCCCCTGCTCGTTGATGAGCGAGTCGTTCACCCGGAAGCTGGGCAGCCGGTTGTAGCGGACCTGCGAGTAGCCCCGGAGGCGCAGCGTCTCGTACCAGGGCTTGTCCTTCTTCTTCTCCTCCTCCGGGGGCGGCGCGACGGCGGGAGGCACCGGCGAGGGGGCTTCCGCGGGCGGCGGAGCCTCCCCCACGGGCACAGACTCGGGCGGAGTCTCCTGGGCCAGCGCCAGGGCGGAGGAGGAGAAGAGGAGCGCGGTACCAGCCAGCAGGGCCTGAAGGACGGAGCGGTGGGACGAGGCGAGGGTCATGGGTGCGTGGGAGCCGGGCGGGGAACGGGGAGGGACCCGCCCGGTCCCGATGTGGCGCTCCCGTTACCGAAGGGAGCAGCCCTCCGCCACACACCGCCCGCCGTTGTTGCCACACCGTTACCGGTGCCTCCGTCCTGTCACAGGAACGAGCGGTTCGTGTCACACGCCTGTGACATGCCCCCGGCATCACGCCAGCATCCATCATGGGGGGCCAGGGACCCTCCTCGCGGACCGAGAACAACCTGATTTTCGGACTGCTCGCCGTAGGGCTCGGTGTCTTCGCCTACCGGACCGGCCACTCCGCCGTCGGCGTGGGCATTGGCCTCTGTGGCCTGGCGGCGCTGCTCAACGCTGTGCGCCTCCTGGGAAGAGAAGGCGCGGAGCACGAGCGTCGGCGCCAGAAACAGGCCGAACAGCTTCGCCGCGCCCGGTTGACCTGGGCGCGCGTGGAGAACGCGGCCATCGTCGGCTCGGTGCACAGCAGGGGAGTGCTCACGGCCCGCGAGCTCGCGCTGGACGTCGTCCCCCGGCACGCGGCGGGCCCCACCGCACGGGTCTCCCTGCGGGCAAAGGTCGCCATCGGGACCACCGGGCATGTCGTGCCCGGCGCCTACCTGGGCGTCCTGTCCGATCCCGAAGAGCCCTGGGCCGTCCCCCAGTGCGTGCTCTCCCTGGACGGCGCCCAGCTTCCCCTCTGAGCCGTCCTCCCGGCCGAGTCATTTCGCGGGGTTGGACCGGAATCAGCGAGGTCGAGGCAACCGGCGTCACGCTTTGGCGACAATCCCTTCGGGCGGCATTCCTCCGCTCTCCGGCAGCCGTCCGCCGGGCCCGCACCGGGTGTCCCCGTCACCCGCGAGAAGCGACATGACCTCGATTGGAAAGCCCGGTTCGCGTCCCACTCCGTCCTCCGTGAGCGCGCAGCCGGTGAAGGCGCCCGCCCCCGCGAAGCCCAACGCGGTGAAGACCGCCGTCGCCCAGCGGATGCAGGACGGCTTCGACACGGCCCCGCGCACGGGCGCCGCGTCCAAGCCGGTGCTCTCCGCGGAGATCCGCTCCCCCTCGCGCGCCGGTGAGGCGCGGCGGG
>NZ_JBKGHJ010000366.1:0-8972 GCF_046520365.1 Corallococcus sp. 4LFB | reverse complement strand
CGCGCGCGGCGCGGAGCTGCCGCCACGGCTCGCGCGCCTGCTCCAGGAAGGCGGCTGCCCTCGGACGTGAGGGCCACCTGCCGGCTGGTGCGCTCCAGCAGCCTGGCGCCCAGCTCCTCCTCCAGCTTGCGCACCGCCTTGCTCACCGCCGCCACGGTGACGCCCAGCCGCTCCGCGGCCTTCCGGAAGCTCCGCTCCTCCGCCACGTGGAGGAACGGCAACACGCCCGTGAACAGGTCCATGGGCCGGATTGTCAACCCGGGGTTGACGATGGTTCAACCCGGACGTGCTCCCGGGCGCTCCGGTTGACGATTAGGGTCCACCCCACACGAAAGGGAGTCCTCATGAAGATCGCGATCCTGGGCACGGGCATGGTGGGTGAGACGCTGGGCAGCAAGCTGGTGGCGCTGGGCCACGAGGTGCGCATGGGCTCGCGCACGCCGGACAACGCGAAGGCCGCCGCGTGGGTGAAGAAGGCCGGGGGCAAGGCGTCGCAGGGCACGTTCCGGGACGCGGCCTGGTTCGCGGAGCTGCTCTTCAACTGCACGCTGGGCAACGCGTCGCTGGAGGTCCTGAAGTCCGCGGGCGAGGACGCCCTGCGCGGCAAGGTGCTGGTGGACGTGTCCAACCCGCTCGACTTCACCAAGGGGATGCCGCCGGTGCTCTCCACGCCCCCGGATGACTCGCTGGGCGAGCAGCTCCAGCGCGCCTTCCCGTCGCTGAAGGTGGTGAAGACGCTCAACACGATGAACTGCGAGGTGATGGTGGAGCCGTCACGCGTGCCCGGAGACCACGACGTCTTCGTGTCCGGAAACGACGTGGACGCGAAGGCCCGCGTGAAGCAGCTCCTCACGGAGGGCTTCGGCTGGAAGCACGTCATCGACCTGGGGGACATCACCACCGCGCGCGGCACCGAGGCCTTCCTCCCGCTGTGGCTGCGCCTGTGGGGCACCCTGCGCACCGGCGACTTCAACATCCACGTCGTGAAGCGCTGAAGGCCATGACGCGGGGGGACGCAACTTCCACGGCCCGCTTCGGATAACCTACCCAGACCCACTTCCCCCGGTGGTTGGAGGTTCTCATGAGCACGATTGACCGCACCCGTTCCCTCGCCGTGCCGTCCTCCACCGCGAAGACGGCCGCGGAGCCGCTCGCGAAGAAGCCCGCGCCGCACCCGCCCGCGTTCCAGAAGTCCTCCTTCGAGCAGGCCGCGCCGGCGCGGAAGAACACGCTGCTGGGCGGTCTCATCGACGCGGCGGTGGGCGGCATCAAGGACCTCCCCCGCTTCGTGGAGATGGGCGCGAACGTCTTCAACGCCACCACGGTGAGGGAGATCACCAGCCTCTTCGGCGGCGCGAAGCCGGACCGCGCGCAGGACGGCATGTTCGTGGGCGCGGGCGGCAAGGTGCTCCCGGCGACGACGAAGCTGGGCGACGTTCCGGGCGTCACGCCGAAGAACAACCCGAACCCGGACAAGACGATCCTCTACGTCAACGGCATCATGACGCCGACGGACGGCCAGCTGCACGAGATGCAGGCGCTGGCGGACAGCTCCGGCGCGAAGGTGGTGGGCATCCACAACGCGACCGAGGGCCTGGTGAAGGACCTGGCCCAGTGCGTGACGGACAAGCTGGCCAAGGGCAAGAACCCCGCCGTGGACACGCTGGCGGACACGCTCTACTCGGAGCTGAAGGCCGGCCGCGACGTGCACCTCGTGGGCTACAGCCAGGGCGGGCTCATCACCGCGCGCGCGCTGAACGACGTGGCGAAGCGGCTGCGTGTGGAGGACGGGCTGTCCCCCGCGCAGGTGGAGGCGAAGATGAGCCACCTGGAGGTGGAGACCTTCGGCGCCGCGTCCACGAAGTACCCGGACGGCCCGCAGTACGTGCACTACGTCAACAACGCGGACCCGGTGCCCACGCTCACGGGCCTGGGCGGCGACGTGGATCCGCTGGCGTTCCTCAAGGACGCGGGCAAGGGCGCGGTGGTGCACCGCTTCACCGACGGCAACCTGAACCCCATCAGCAACCACATGCTGGACACGCTCTACCTGAAGCACCGCGTGGACTTCGACCAGGCCCGGCAGAACCAGTTCTAGTTCCAGGGCCTGTGGCGATGGGCCGCGGCTAGGATGCCGCGCCCATGAAGCCCTTCCCTGTCGCAACCGCCCTCACCATCGCCGGCTCGGACAGCGGCGGTGGCGCCGGCATCCAGGCCGACCTCCGCACCTTCTCCTTCCACCGCGTCCACGGCACCAGCGCCGTGACGGCCATCACCGCGCAGAACACGCGCGGGGTGACGCGCGTGGACCTGCTGCCCCCTGAGTCCGTCACCGCGCAGGTGGACGCCGTCGCGTCGGACATGCGCGTGGACGCGGTGAAGGTGGGCATGCTCGCCCAGCGCGAGCTCATCGAGGCCGTGGCGGATCAGCTCGCCCGCGTGTCGCTGGGCCCCATCGTGGTGGACCCGGTGATGGTGTCCCGCGCGGGCTCGCAGCTCATCGACGATGAGGCGGTCGGCGCCCTGCGCGCGCGCATGCTGCCCCTCGCCGCCATCCTCACGCCCAACCGCCACGAGGCGAAGCTGCTCGCGGGCATGGACATCGAGACGCTGGAGGACATGCGCGAGGCGGCCCGGCGCATCCACGCCCTGGGCTCCCGCGTGGTGCTCGTGAAGGGCGGCGGCATGCCGGGTGCGCTGCGCGGCACGGACGTGTGGTTCGACGGGACGCGGATGGAGACGCTGTCCGTCGCGCCCGTGGACACGCCGAACACGCACGGCACCGGCTGCACGCTGTCCGCCGCGATCGCCGCGCGGCTCGCGCTGGGGACCCCACCGCTGGAGGCCGTGCGACTGGCGAAGGAGTACGTCACCTCTGCCCTGCGCTACCCGCTCGCCGTGGGCCACGGGAACGGCCCGATCGGGCACTTCTTCCCGCTGATTCACGATTGAAACACACGCATCAATGCAATTGATTGCATTGAATAGCGCGCAATATCGGCAATGATACATGTATTTAATTGATACATGTTTCATCTGGGTGGATGGCGACCCACTGAAGATGTGAGCATGTGGGCATGGCGATCCTGATCGGTGGGTGATCGTAGGCACCGGCGCGGGATGTTCGGCGACAAACGGCGCGCCCTACTCACCTGATCAGGATTTCATGTAGGCATGGCGGATCAGAAGCCCAGGACTGCTCGACCGTTCAGCCCGGGTCATGAATGAACTGCCTAAAATTCTGTTCAGTGTCTGTTCAGGCGCACGAAAGGCCCGGCCAGAAACCACGGAAAGAGCGTTCAGTGCTTCGGGGCGTCGGAATCCAGCCCGTCGACGTCCGGCAGCCGCCGTGCGAGCAGCCCCAGCAGCTCCTGGGTGGACAGGCGCGCGGCGGCGTCCTTGCCCTCCAGCACGCCGGCCACCAGGGCCCGCTTCTGCTCATGGAGCGAGAGCATCTGCTCCTCGATCGTCCCGCGCGACACCAGCCGGTAGACCGTGACCGGGCGCTGCTGGCCGATGCGGTGGGCGCGATCGGAGGCCTGATCCTCCACGGCCGGGTTCCACCAGGGGTCCAGGTGGATGACGCTGGTGGCGGCCGTCAGGTTGAGCCCGAAGCCGCCTGCCTTGAGTGAAATCAAGAACAGGGGCGCGTCGCCCTCCTGGAAGGCTCGCACGCGATCGGCGCGGGCGGCGGCGGGTGTCTGCCCGTCCAGGTACTCATAGGCGATACCCTGCGCGTCCAGCACCTCGCGCACCAGCGCCAGGTGGGACGTGAACTGGCTGAACACCAGTGCACGGTGGCCCTCCTCGCGCAGCTCTTGGATGAGGTCCAGGAAGCGCTCCAGCTTGGAGGACTCCAGCTTGGACGCCTCGTCGTACAGCCGGGGGTGCGACGCGAGCAGCCGCAGCCGCGTCAGCGCCGCCAGCACCTCGATGCGGCGCTCCTGGTCCTTCATCTTCGACTTGCGCGTCTCCAGGTCGGACAGGGCCGCCAGGCGCGCGTCCTCGTAGAGCGTCCACTCCGGCGGCGACAGCACGACGGGCACGTGCACGTCCGTGCGCGGCGGCAGCTGCGCCTCCACCTGGGACTTGGTGCGGCGCAGGAGGAAGGGCTGGAGCACCCGGGCCAGCGCGGGCGCGGCCGTGGGGTCCACCTGCTTCTCAATCGGCGCGGCGAAGCGGTTGCGGAACGCCTCCAGGCTGCCCAGCAGCCCCGGGAAGACGACGGCGAACAGGGCCCACAGCTCGCCCAGGTGGTTCTCCAGCGGCGTGCCGGACAGCGCGAACTTGAAGTCGCCCTGGAGCGCCCTCGCCGCGCGGAAGCGCTGCGTGGCCGCGTTCTTCAGCTGCTGGGCCTCGTCGAAGACGATGGTGGAGAAGCGCAGCGCGGCCAGCCGCTCGATGTCGCGCACGAGCAGGCCGTAGCTGAGCACCAGCACGTCGCGAGGCCCCAGCCGCTCCAGCGTGCCGCCCCGGTCCTCCGCGTCGGAGAAGATCGTCACCTTGAGCGACGGCGCGAAGCGCCTGGCTTCATCCCGCCAGTTGAAGGCCACCGACGTGGGCGCCAGCACCAGCGCGGGCCCCTGCTTCGCGCGGTCCAGCAGCACGGCCAGGGCCTGCACCGTCTTGCCCAGGCCCATGTCGTCCGCCAGCACCCCACCCGCGTTCCACGACGCCAGCCGCGTGAGCCAGCGGAAGCCCTCGAGCTGGTAGTCGCGCAGCTCCGTCTTGAGCGTCGCGGGCACCCGGGGCTTCAGCTCCTTCGCCGCGAAGATGCGCTCGACCAGCGTCTTCCAGGACGCGTCCGCGTCGATGATGGCGCCCGCCGTGCCCAGCCCCGCCAGGGCCTCCGCCGCGGACGGGCCCACCTCCAGCCCGTGGCGCGACAGGTAGGCGTGATCCGCCAGCTTCTCCAGCTGCTCGCGCAGCGCCGCTTCGATCTCCACCCAGGTGCGCGCGTCCACCTGGACGAAGCGCTCCTTGCGCCGGGCCGCGTCCAGGAGGCGCGCCAGCTCCACCCGCTCGCCCTCCACGGACAGGCTGCCCAGCACGCCGAACCACTCGCGCTTGCGCTCCAGGACGACCTTCAGGTCCCCCGCGCCCCGCTTCGGCACGAGCCGCATGGACGTGCCCACCCACTCCAGCTCCGGCCGGGGCTCCAGCCCCGCGCACGCGGCCAGCACCGCCAGCCCGCCTGCGCGCTGTGGAAGAGGAAGCAGAACGGCAGCTCCTGCGGCTCCGCCGTCTGCAAGGGCAGCCGGGCCTGGAGCGCCGTGGCCGCCGTCAGCTCGCGCCCGAAGTCGCGCACCGCGTGGAAGGAGCGCGTCTCCCGCCGTACGTACACGTCGCGAGGGCCCTCGCCCGGCAGGAACGCGGCGCTGTCCGGCATCGCGCGCAGCCGCAGCTCCAGCCGCACCGCGCCCCCGGGCTGCCCCTCCAGCCGGAGCATGGGGAGCTGTTGCGGCGCGATGGACTCGCCCATCACGCTGCGGGGCATGGCCACCGGCAGGCGCACGGAGAACTTCGACAGCTGCTCCAGCAGCGGCCCGTGGCTCTCCGGGGGAAACGCGTTGCCGTGCCGCTGGAGCACCGTAGCCAGCGCGCGCACCTCCGGGCTCACGTCCAGCACGGTGAGCACGTGCGCGCCCTCGTCCCAGAGGAACACCGCGTCCTCCGGCTTCGCCTTGCGCACGCGCTCCAACAGCGGCGCGGGCAGCACGGCGCCGTCCACGCCCGCGTTCACCAGCACGGTGCCGCCGCGGTCCTCGGCGACCAGGCCCACCTTCTCGCGCTCGATGCGCACGGGGAGGTCCTGCGTGCCCTCCAATGACAGACGCGGATGGTCGATCAGCTCGAACAGCAGCGCGCGCGACGCGGGCGCGGTGCTGTCCGGGAGCAGCGCCGCGATGCGCGAGTCCGCGGGGCCCAGCTGCGAGCCGTACTCCTGGAGCAGCTTGCGCCGGCCGACCTTCGCGCCCGTCGTGCGCTGGCCCTTCTTCGTGCGCCGGTGCACGTACGGCGCGACCTCCACGCCGTAGCCTTCGATGACGTCCAGGCGCCAGGAGAGCTCCACGCCCCCGCCCCCGCCCGGGCTCTCCTCCACCGCCCGCTCCAGCGCGCGCAGCGTCCGCGCCCACGCGGGCCGCACCAGCTCCTCCAGCGTCTCTCCGAAGCCCTCCGTCCAGCGCTGCCGGAGCCACAGGAGCGTGGTGTCCACCGCCGCCAGCTGGTGCACGCAGAACGTCGCGCCGCAGGAGCAGTCCACCGTCACGCCCGACGGACTGAACGTCAGCCGCGCGTCCGGCAGGATGAAGCCCGAGCCCGGCGGGGACACCGGCAGCTCGGAGATGCGCGTCTCCTTGAGGCGGAAGCCCGGCAGGTCCGGCTCCTCCACCAGCGCCTCCAGCGACAGCGCCCGCTCCGGACGGGGCGCGATGCCCGGCGGCACGCGGGCACGCCACGCGAGCAGCATCCCGTGGACCGTGTGCGTGCGCTTGTCGGACGGGGGCGCGAGCCGCTGCGCGACGGAGGCCCGCGCCTCGATGCGCCCTGCCGCTCGTCCTCCACGTAGCGCCAGGCGAGCTTCGGCAGCAGGTCCCGCATGCGCGGCGTGGGCAGCACCTCCGCCGTCCAGCGGTCGAGCGTGTCCTGCGCCAGCACCTCCACCAGCCGGCGGCGTGAAATCACCGCGCGCACCTGCGGCAGGTACGCGGCCTCCACGCGCGGGGTGAGCAGCGCCAGGCTCAGGCGGGCCAGGTGCTCCAGCCCCTCGGCCCTCAGCCACGCGCGCAGGTCCGCCTCCGTCTGGAACGGGGGCGCGTGGGGGTCCTGCGCGGGCTTGGGACTGGACGGGGGGGACTGCTCGGCCATGGGGACTGACGACGGAAGCGTCAGTCTACCTTGGCCACGCGGCGGCGATCACCGAGGAACTCTTCCACTCCCAGCACGATGTTCTTCGCCACCTCGTCCTGGTAGCGCTCGGACGCCAGGCGCTTCTCCTCCTCCGCGTGCGACAGGAAGGACGTCTCCACCAGGATGGCGGGCATCTTCGCGCCCAGGAGCACGTAGAACAGCGCCTCCTTGTGGCCCAGGTCCTTGATGCCGTCGTACCGGGTGGACAGGCCCGTCACCAGGTTGTGCTGCACGGCGTTCGCCAGCCGCGACGACTCCTCCGTGTTCGCCTTGGTGGCCAGGTCCGCCAGGATGAACTGCAGGTCGCTGATGCCCTTCTCGGACGACGCGTTCTCACGCGCGGCCAGGCGGATGGAGTAGCGGTCCGCGGAGGTGTTGAGCGTGTACGTCTCGATGCCGCGCAGCTTGTGCGTCGCCGCCGAGTTGCAGTGCACCGAGATGAACAGGTCGCCGTGCGCCTCGTTGGCCAGCTTCGCGCGGTCCTCCAGGCGGATGAAGGTGTCGTCGTCGCGGGTGAGCACCACCTCCAGGCCCTTCTCCCGCAGGCCGTCCGCGACCTTCTTGGAGATGGCCAGCGCCACCTCCTTCTCCATCGTCCCCGCCTTGCCCACCGCGCCGGAGTCGTGGCCGCCGTGGCCCGGGTCGATGACCACGCGCCGCACCTTCAGGCCCAGCTGCTCCGCCAGCGTCAGCTCCGCGTGGCGCGACTGCTTCGCCACGGCCTTGAGCCGCGCCTGCGCCACCTGCGCATCCACCGGCGCCGTCACCGGGCGCGGAGCCTCCGGCACGGGCGGCACCGCGCGAGGCGCCTTCGACGCCACGGTCGGGACCTCCACGCGGGCCTCTGGCTTCGCGGGCTGCGACGTCCCGTGCGAGGAGGCCACCGCCTCCGGAGCCTTCGCGGCGTCCTTCACGTCCATGGCCCGGTCGGCCACGGTGGGCGCGTCCGCGATGTTCGCCGCCGCGTCCTTCGCGCCGTCCGTGCCGGAGGCGGGAGCGTTCGGATCCAGGCGGGGCAGCACGGGGGACGGCTCGCGGGCGAGCTTGCTGATCGCCTCCACCAGCGCCGAGCTGGGGTTCGCCGCGGCGACGGCGGTGTCCGGCGTGGACTTCACCACCGGGGGCAGCGGCTTCACCGTGGGCTTCGCGGGCGGCGTCCGGCTGGGCGGGGGCAGCGAGGCCAGGAGCGCCTTGAGCTCCTTGCCCTGGTCGCCCTTGGGGTTGGTGGCCAGCGACTCGTTGAGGATCTTCCGGGCCGCCTCCGGCTTGTCCAGGCGGTTGACGTGGATGCGCGCCAGCGCCAGCGCCGCGTCGTCCGCGAGCCGGTGCTTCGGGTGCGCATCCACCAGCTTCGAGTAGTCCGCGATGGCCGACTGCAGGTCCTCGTCCACGAAGGAGATGCGGCTCAGCTCCTGGAGCAGGTCGCCCGCGGTGAAGAGGGCGTCGGGGGCGCGGTCGCTCTTGGGGAAGCGCGCGGCCACGGCCTCGAAGCGGTGCGCCACGTTGAGCCAGTGGTGGCGCAGCTTGCGGCGGGACGCGTCGTCCTTCAGCGCGTAGTAGGAGCGGCGGGCCTGCTGGTACGCCTCCTCGGCTTCGTTGCGCTTGCTGGCTCCGACGGCGCTCGGGGCCGTGAAGAGCAGCACGGGCAGCACGAAGTGGGAGAAGCGTACGCGCATGGAAGCCTCCGGACGTTGCAGCTACAGGCGTGTGTCACACGGCCTCCGGGGGCCAGCAACTTTTCAACCCCACCTGTCCGTCCGTCAGCGCACCCAGCCCAGCGTCCGCGCCAGCTCCTCGTCGATGACGCGGCACCAGCCCGGCTCGCCAGGCACCACGGCCGCCAGCACCTTGCCGCCGTTGCGCACCGGGGCCCGCTGGGGACGGCAGCGCGCCCGCACGGGGTGTTTCACGTCCTGGCGGAAGAAGTGCGCGGGGAACACCGCCTCGCCCTTCCCTTCCGGCAGATAGCCGTCGTCCGGGGTGAGCCACACCAGCGCGCCCAGGCGCAGGGGCACGACCTCCCGGCGCCACAGCCGCCGCACCTCCCACGCGAAGCCGGC
>NZ_JBKGHJ010000365.1:0-8977 GCF_046520365.1 Corallococcus sp. 4LFB | reverse complement strand
CGTCCGGCGACCGCGCGGCGAAGGCGGCCGGCTGGCGCTGGGCGGCGCCGCGGTGGGCGTGTCGCTCTTCACGGACTACCGGCTGAGCCTCACGAAGCTCATCCCCATCGAGGCGCACGAGCTGGCGGACTACGCCTACGGCCTGGGCGCGGTGCTGGCGCCCTTCGTGCTGGGGTACGCGAAGCGCTCGCCCGTGGCGGCCGCGCTGCACGTGCTGCTGGGCGTGAAGGTGCTGGCCGCGTCGCTGGTGACGGACTACCGCTGCCAGACGGGCATGCACCTGGGCGGGGAGCTGGCCACGGACCCCGAGGGCATCGGGGCCTGAGGCGGGCCTGGACCCGGGCGGCGGGGCCGTGAGGGCTCCCGCCGCCGTCGCCAGCATCCCTCAGGCGGTCTTCACCTGCGCGCTGGACTCCAGCTTCGTGGGGCCCGCGCTCTCGATGCGCATGCCGTAGAAGCTGCGGTAGACGAACACCGTGGACAGGAGGAAGAACACCGCGGACAGCACGCGCAAGAGCGTGCCCTGGCCGGCGGCCTCCAGCTCCACGGACAGCTCCACCGCGAGCAGGCCGAACAGCGTGGTGAACTTGATGACCGGGTTGAGCGCGACGGAGGACGTGTCCTTGAACGGGTCGCCCACCGTGTCACCCACCACCGTGGCGGCGTGCAGCTCCGTGCCCTTGGCCTTCAGCTCCGTCTCCACCAGCTTCTTCGCGTTGTCCCAGGCGCCGCCGGCGTTGGCCATGAACACGGCCTGATACAGCCCGAACACCGCGATGGAGATGAGGTAGCCCACGAAGAAGTAGGGCTCCAGGCACGCGAACGCGAGCGTGCTGAAGAACACCACGAGGAAGATGTTGATCATCCCCTTCTGCGCGTACTGGGTGCAGATCTCCACCACCTTCTTGGAGTCGGACACGCTGGCCTTCTCCACGCCCTCCAGCTGGATGTTGGCCTTGATGAACTCCACCGCGCGGTAGGCGCCCGTGGACACCGCCTGCATGGAGGCGCCGGAGAACCAGTAGATGATGGCGCCGCCGGTGATGAGGCCCAGCAGGAAGGGCGCGTGCAGGAGGGACAGGTTCTGCGCGTTGACCGCGTTGAGCACCTGCTGGCCGTTGGCGGCCCGCGTGATGCCCACCAGCAGCACGATGATGGAGAAGATCATCGTCGTGGCGCCCACCACCGCCGTGCCGATGAGCACCGGCTTCGCGGTGGCCTTGAACGTGTTGCCCGCGCCGTCGTTCTCCTCCAGGAACTCCTTGCCCTTGTCGAAGTCCGGCGTGAAGCCGAAGTCCCTGCGCACCTCCTCCTTCACGTCGGGGACGTTCTCGATGAGGGACAGCTCGTAGACGCTCTGCGCGTTGTCCGTCACCGGGCCATAGGAGTCCACGGCGATGGTGACCGGGCCCATGCCCAGGAAGCCGAACGCCACCAGGCCGAACGCGAACACCGCCGGGGCAATCATCAGCGCGCCCACGCCCAGGGTGCTGAACCCATACGCCAGGCCCATCAGCCCCGCGATGATGAGGCCCATCCAGTACGCGGAGAAGTTGCCCGCCACCAGGCCGGAGATGACGTTGAGGGACGCGCCGCCCTCGCGGCTGGCCGTCACCACCTCGCGCACGTGGCGGCTCTCCGTGGAGGTGAAGACCTTGATGGCCTCCGGGATGATGGCGCCCGCCAGCGTGCCGCAGGTGATGATGGCGGACAGCTTCACCCAGAGGGTGTCGTCCCCGCCGATGTCCGGGATGAGCAGGGCGCTGACGAGGAACGTCAGCGCCACGGACACGATGGACGTCAGCCACACCAGGAAGGTGAGCGGCGCCTCGAAGTTCATGTGGTCCGCGTTCCTGTAGCGCGCGCCCTGGATGGCGTTGTTGACCCAGTAGGACACCAGCGACGCCACCACCATCACGATGCGCATCATGAAGATCCACACCAGGAGCTGCACCCGGTACTGGGCCTCCACCGCCAGGAGGATGAACGTGATGAGCGCCACGCCGGTGACGCCGTAGGTCTCGAAGCCGTCCGCGGAGGGGCCCACGCTGTCGCCCGCGTTGTCGCCGGTGCAGTCCGCGATGACGCCCGGGTTGCGCGCGTCGTCCTCCTTGATCTTGAAGACGATCTTCATCAGGTCCGACCCGATGTCCGCGATCTTCGTGAAGATGCCGCCCGCGATGCGCAGCGCGGAGGCGCCCAGCGACTCACCGATGGCGAAGCCGATGAAGCACGCGCCCGCGAAGTCTGGCGGGACGAACAGCAGGATGAACAGCATCAGCAGCAGCTCCGTGCTGATGAGCACCATGCCAATGGACATGCCCGCCTGGAGCGGGATGGCGTACGTGGGGTAGGGCTTGCCGCGCAGCGACGCGAACGCGGTGCGGCTGTTGGCGAAGGTGTTCACCCGGATGCCGAACCAGGCCACGCCGCAGCTGCCGGCGATGCCCACGAGGCTGGCGAACAGGATGATGGCCACCCGGCCGGGCTCCATGTGCTGGAGGAAGCCGAAGTAGCCCACCATCACCACGGCGATGAGCACCCAGAGGACGCCAATGAACTTCAGCTGCGTCATCAGGTACGTCTTGCACGTCTCGTAGATGAGCTCGGAGATCTCCAGCATCGCCCGGTGCACGGCCAGCCGCCGGAGGCTCGCGTACTGCAGGAAGCCGAAGACGAGGCCCAGGACGCAGACGGCGATGCCGGACATCAACAACTGCCGTCCGTCCAGGCCCGCGAAGAAGGTGACGGAGCCGAAGTCGGGGAGCTTGAGGTCCGCCTCGCTCGCGCTCGCGGGGGTTCCTCCGAACAACGCCAGGAGCCCCAGGGCCCGGGACGCTGTTCCTGTGACACGCTGCTTGAGACGGTCCAGCCGTGAAACGGTGGGTGTCATGGGGTGCAACCTCTCTCACAGTGACTCAGGGAGTGATGTCGAGGGGTTGGCCGCCTGCGTGCGAGCACCTCCGAGCGCAGACGCTTCAGCGCAGCCTCGCCCTTCAAGGCAAGACATGCCCTGAAGGCGGCTGTGATTTATCACGCTCCGTCAAATGAAGTCGAACTCAGGGATTCCATGTTGCATCCCGTCAAGTTGGATGCAGACACAAACACCTGAACCACCCGGCAGGTGGGATGGCATTGGGGACGGATGGACCTGTCAGGGATTGAACTTGAAGAGGAAGCCGTCCTGCAGCCGGCGCGACGGACCGTCTTCCTGCGCGGGCCGGTTGAAGCCGCCGGCCAGGAGCACGCCGCCGGACGCGTCCACGCTCACGGCGCGGGCCTGGGCCACGGTGCCGGGGCTGGCGAAGCCGCGGACCCACAGCGACGTGCCCTCCTCCGGCAGCAGCTTCGCGACATACAACCCGGGGGGCAGGTTCTCCCCGCCCAGGGCCAGGCCGCCGTCGTGGCCGCCCGCCACCGTCACCTGGCCCGCCTCGTCGGTGGTGACCAGGGGCGCGCTGGTGGGGAAGGTGCGCGCCCACTGCTGGCCGCCGCGCGCGTCGTAGGCCAGCAGGAAGCCGTCGCGGGAGTCCGCGCGGTGGAAGGTGTTCTGGAAGTAGAGCCGGCCGCTGAAGCCGCCGCCCACGAAGACGCGGTCGGCCCCCACGGCCACGGACACCGCGGTGCCGTCCGTGCCGCGCACGTCGTGGCTCCAGACGTGGTCGCCGTCACGGGTGAGCTTCACCACGAAGGGCGTGTGCTGGCGCACGGTGACGAAGGTGGCGTCGCCAAAGGACACCGCCCCCGCGTAGCCGCCCACCACGTGCACGTCGCCAAAGACATCCACCGCCACCGCCCGCGCGGAGACCTCACCCTCGCCGGTGGGCATCCATACGCGGCTCCAGCGCTGCTCGCCCTTCGGTCCCACGCGCAGCGCGAAGCCCGCGTGTCTGCCGTTGGGCGGCGTCTTCAAGCCCTCGCCCAGGTCGCGCGCGCCGGAGAAGTCCCCCACCAGCACCGCGCCCCCGTCATGGTCGGACGTGACGCCGTTCACCGCCACGGGGCCCTGGCCCGGCAGCGAGCGCACCCAGTCCAGCGCGCCGCCGCCGTCCAGCCGGGCCAGGAACGGCCCCTCCGGCAGCGTGGCGCCGTCGCGGGTGAAGCCCGCGGACAGGCCCGTGAGGAAGATGTTGTCGCTGGCGTCCACCGCCAGGCCGCCCACGCGGGCCCGCGCCGCGTGCCGGGGCGTCCAGCCCCGCGCCCACCTGAGCGTGCCCTCCGGCGAATACCGCGCCACCAGCAGGTGCGGCGCGACCACGTTGCGATTGAAGGGCAGGGGCCCCGCCCCCAGGTCGATGGGCTCTTGATAGGTCGCCGCCACGAGGACGTCCCCGTTGGAGGTCACCACCGCGTGCGGAGCCCGAGGGTCCCCCACCCTCAGGGTCCGCGACCACGCGTGGGCCTCCGCGCCCTCCTGCACGACCTGTCCACCCACCTCGCCGAGCACCGGGATGCGCGGTGCCGTGGCCCGGGCTTCCTCGCACCCCACGAGGAAGAGTCCCCCCACGCACACCGCCATCCGAAACCACGCCACCGCCGCCACCCCGTCCCGGTCTCGCACCACCCACCCCGACTCCCCCGCCCTCCAACCGCGCCCAAGCCCTGTTGCAAGCGCGCGGCCAACGTGGCCTGACAAAGATGTCCTCTCGGGGAAGGGCGCGGCGAGCCGGGCGGAAGGGCGGGGTGCGTGTCCGGCGGCCGGTAATTCCTGCCGACCGCGGGGTGGGGGGCCGGTAAAGAAAGACGCCCGCGCGGGTCTCCCCGGCGGGCGTCGATGGATGTGTTTGCTGTTGGACGCGGCCGGAGGACTACAGCACCTTCACCGGCACTTCCTTGAGCACCTGGTCGCCGCGCATCACCGAGACGGTCCAGCTGCCGGGCTTGGTCAGCCTCACGCCGGTCCACTGCCGCGCGCGCCAGCCGTCGCCCTTCACCTTCACGTCCTTCGTCTCGCGCACGGTGGTGCCCTGCTTCACCTGCACCGTGAGGTCGTCGATGAGGTCGCCCTGGGGCACCAGGTAGCTCTGCCACAGCATCACGGAGGTGCCCGCCTTGACGCCCTCGGGGCCCACCTCGGCGGTGCACTCGTACTTGTTGGGGCCCTCCTTGGCCACCTCCGTGCAGAGCTTGGCCTCCACCAGCACGGGGCCCTGGCCCTGGCCCTTGTAGAAGTAGTTCCAGGTGTCGCGCACCGCGTCCGCGCTGGGGGCCTTCACGGACTCCGCCGCCGGGGCCGCCGCCTCCTGGGCTCCCGCGACCGACGCCACACCCAGCACCACGCACAGCACGCTTCCGTTGAACACGCTCTTCATGTCTTGGGGTCCCCTCGTTGATGGTGAAGGCAGCCGGCCCACGTCCGGCCCCTCGGTGTGCCTGTCTACCATGAAACATCCCCGCCATTCCCGGGCTTCCCCCGGGCCCGGGGGGAAGCCGCGCTAACCGAACAGGAAGAAGCCCAGCGTCACCAGGGGCAGGTACGCGAGGAAGGCCACCAGGAGGAAGCCGAGGATGTCCTTGAACTCCAGCCGCGCCACGGCCAGCAGCGGCAGCGCCCAGAAGGGCTGGATGAGGTCGGTGGCCATGTCCCCCCAGGCGTACGCCAGCACCACCTTCTCCGGCGCCACGCCCAGCCGCCCCGCGGCGTCCAGCAGGTAGGGGGCTTCAATGGCCCACTTGGAGCCTCCGGAAGGCACGAAGTAGTTCACCACGCCGCTGTAGAGGTACACGATGGCGGGGAAGGTCTCCCGCGTGGACAGCGACACGAAGAGCTCCCCGATGCGGTCCGTGAGCCCCGTGGCCTTGAAGATGCCGTAGATGCCCGCGTACAGCGGGAACTGCAGCACGATGCCGTGCAGCACGCTCGCGGCCTCCTCGCTCGCCTTGAGCAGCCGGGCGGGCGTGCCGTGCAGCAGCACCGCCAGCGTGAGGAAGGTGAAGTTCACCACGTTGAGGTTGAGCGCCTTCCAGCCGCCGTTCAGCCACAGGTGCCGCGCGAACCACGCCAGCCCCAGCACGCCGAAGAGGGCGTTGAGCAGCCACGCATGGTCCAACCACTCCGCGGGGCTCAGGCGCCCTCGCGGCTTCGCCGGCGGGACGAAGTCGCCCAGCTTCTCCAGCACCGCGGGCTCCACGCGCACGGTGCGCTCGGGGGACGGGTGCAGCGCCCACGCCAGCGCCGTGAGCAGCGCCACCGCGGCCAGCGTGAGGCCCACGTTGAAGGGGGAGAACAGCGTCCGGTCGATGGGGATGACCCCCAGCTGCTTCTCCAGGAAGTGCCCCGGCGTCGCGACCAGCAGCGGAGCGGACGCGGACAGCCCCGCGTGCCACGTGGCGCCCAGCCCGAAGTAGGCGCACGCCACCAGCAGCCGGTAGTCCACGTCCGGGCGCCTGCGCGCGATGAAGCGCACCAGCATGGCGCTGGCGACCAGCGACAGGCCCCAGTTGAAGTACGCGAGCGCCATGGACACCGCCGCCATCAGCGCGGTGGCGCTCCGGGGGCTCCGGGGCAGGCGGGCGACCTTCTCCAGCAGGGCCTTCACAGGGGCCGTGAGCGCGAGCAGATAGCCAGTGAACATCACGAGGGCCATCTGCATGGAGAAGGTGAGCAGCTCCCAGAAGCCGCCGCCCCACGCGTCCAGCACCGCCGGCGGCGCGGCCCCCACCCAGCCCAGGGCCAGCGCCATGGTGAGCAGCGTGAGCAGCACCGCGATGGCGAAGGCGCTGGGGACGAAGCGCGCGGAGAAGCGGCCCAGGCCTTCGGCGAACCGGACGAGGGTTTCCACGGTGAGGGCTCCAGGCGGTCAAGGGGGCCCCGAAACAAACTCCCGGGGCGACACCCCGGGTTTTACGGTATGAGCGGTCGCCATGTCCCCTAGCGAGCAGCACCCTCCCGCCTTCGAGCGAATCGCGACAGGCGTGCCCGGACTGGACCCCATCCTGGGTGGAGGCCTGGTGGCCTCAGGCGTCTACATCGTCGTGGGGGAACCCGGCGCGGGGAAGACCATCCTCGCCAACCAGCTCTGCTATTCGCAGGCGCGGCAGGGCACGCGGTGTCTGTACGTGACGCTGCTGGCGGAGTCGCACTCGCGCATGCTGGCGAACCTGCGCAGCATGGCGTTCTTCGACGCCTCCCAGCTGCCCCAGCGCATCTACTACGTCAGCGGCTTCCGCATGCTGGAGGAGCAGGGGCTACCGGGCCTCTTGGAGCTGCTTCGCCGGGAGATGCGCAACCACGGCGCGGGCATCCTGGTGCTGGACGGGCTGGTGCAGGCGCAGGAGGCCGCGGGCAGCAGCCGCGACTTCAAGAAGTTCATCCACGAGCTCCAGGTGTCCGCCGGCCTGTCGCGCTTCACCGCGCTGCTGCTCACGAGCAGCGTGGGCCCCACCGTGCACCCGGAGTACACGATGGTGGACGGCATCCTGGAGCTGCGCGAGCGCACGGCGGCCATGCGTTCGTGGCGCGAGCTCCAGGTGCGCAAGTTCCGGGGCAGCGCCAGCCTCAATGGCTCGCACCACTTCCGCATCTCCGAGGCCGGGCTGGAGGTGTTCCCCCGCCTGGAGTCCATGGCCAGCCGCGCGCAGCCGCCGGACTGGGGCACGCAGCGGGTGCGCTTTGGCGTGCCCACGCTGGACGCCATGATTCCGGAGGGCATCGCCGCGGCGTCCACCACGCTGGTGATGGGGCCGCCGGGCTGCGGCAAGACGCTGCTGGGCGCGAGCCACCTGGCCGAAGGGCTGCGCCTGGGCGAGCCCGGCCTGATGGTGAGCTTCTACGAGGGGCCGGACCGGCTGCTGCACAAGACGGCCAACGTGGGGCTGTCGCTGGGCACCGCGGTGAAGGACGGCCGGCTGGTGCTCCAGTGGAACATGCCCGCCGAGTTCAACCTGGACCTGGTGGCGCACAACATGCTGGAGGACGTGCGCAAGCGCGGCGTGAAGCGCCTGTTCGTGGACGGCCTGAGCGCCATGGTGGAGACCACGCACGAGCCGGCGCGCATCAGCCCCTTCTTCGCCGCGCTGACGCAGGAGCTGCGACGCCACGGGGTGACGACCGTCTTCACGCTGGAGACGCCGCGCCTCTTCGGCCCGGACATGGACGTCCCCCTGGGCACCGGCCTGTCCGGCGTGGCGGAGAACCTGCTGTTCATGCGCCACCTGGAGCTCAACGGCCGCCTGCGGCGGCTGCTCTCCATCTTCAAGCTGCGCGACGCGGACTACGACCCGACGCTGCGCGAGTTCCTCATCACCTCCCAGGGAATCGAGATCCAGCCGCCCTTCCAGCCGTCGCCCGAGTTGCTGCTCACCGGCATCGCCCGCCACCCGGGCAACCACTCCTGACCCCCAGAGGATCCGTGGTTCCCGCGACCGAGACCGTGCTGGTGGTGGACGACGAACAGGGCATCCTGGAGGCGCTCGCGGACCTCTTGAGGGAGGAGGGCTACCGCGTGCTCACGGCGTCCCACGGCCGCGAGGCCCTGGAGCGCATGGCGGAGGTGAAGCCGGACCTGGTGCTGACGGACTGGATGATGCCCGTGCTGGACGGCCCCGCGCTGATTGAACGCATCCTGCAGGACCCGTCCCTGCGCCACATCCCCGTGCTGGGCATGAGCGCCGTGGACGTCAACGGCCTCAAGCGCCTGCACCCGGCCATGGAGTTCCTCCAGAAGCCGTTCGACATCCGCGCCCTGATGAAGCTGGTCCGCCGCTCCCTGGACGCGAACTCCCGCGTCCGGGGAGGGTGAGGCGCCGCGCGTGCCCGGAGGGTCCGCCATGTATCACCTGCTGAAGCTGGGGCCGGTCCCCCTGTCCGTGGGCACCACCGGCGTCTACCTGCGCATTGGCGAGACGGGCGAGCCGTCCGCCCCCGTCTTCGAGCAGACGGACGTCGCGGGCCTGCGCGCCCTCACCGCCGGCCTGGAGCCGTCCCAGGTGTCCTGCGAGCCCGCGCTGGCGGACGCCGCCGCCGAGCTGGGCCTGG
>NZ_JBKGHJ010000364.1:0-8981 GCF_046520365.1 Corallococcus sp. 4LFB | reverse complement strand
CGCCGTCACAGGATGAGCCCGGCCCCGCGCGCGTCGTCCACACCGGCCGCGCCGAGCGCTTCGCGGAGGTGGACCCGGACCGGCTGCCGCCCTCCGTCAGCGGCAGCGCCTCCGCGGAGCTGTGGCGCGCGCTGGGCGTGCGCTCCGCGCTGGAGCGTGCCGCTCATCGTGGACAACCGCGTGCTGGGCGCGCTGTGCCTGCTGTCCACCCGGCCGCACCGCCACTACGGCGCGGTGGACCAGGCCTTCCTGGAGGAGCTGTCCGCCCGGGCCGCGCTGGCGCTGGACAACGCCCGCCTGATGGCGGCGACGCAGAACGCGCTGGAGCTCATTGGCGTGGCCGCGCACGACCTGGGCACCCCGCTGAGCTCGCTCCAGCTGCGCCTGCGCCGCGTGCGCCTGCAGTGCGCACCCGCCCACGGTGAGGACTCGCGCCTGCGCGAGGGGCTGCTCTTGGCCGAGGAGGAGACGAAGCGGCTGGGCCAGCTGGTGCACAACCTGCTGGACCTGTCGCGCCTGTCCGGCGGCCGGCTGGTGCTGGAGGCCCAGCCCATGGACCTGGCGGAGCTGGCGCATGAGGTGGCCGCCCGCCACGAGGACCAGGCCGCCGCCGCCGGCTGCGCCCTCACCGTCCACGCCCGCGACGGCGCCCGCGGCCGCTGGGACCGCCAGCGCCTGGACCGCGTCCTCACCAACCTGGTCAGCAACGCTCTCAAGTTCGGCCGGGGTCAGCCCGTGGAGGTGCATGTGGGCGTGGATGAGGGCACACACCGGATCCGCATGTCGGTGCGCGACCACGGTTCCGGCATCTCCCCGGAAGCCCAGCAGCGCCTGTTCACCCGCTTCGAGCGGGTCACGACGGACAGCCGCGCGCCGGGCTTCGGCCTGGGCCTCTACATCGTCCGCCAGCTCGTCGAAGCCCACGGCGGCACCATCCGCGTCCACTCCAGGCTGGGAGAGGGCTCGGAGTTCACCGTCGAACTCCCTTTCACCCCGGAAACCCCGGCAGCAGGCGTTTCCTCGATTCGCGCATGACCCTCCCGGGTAGGTTGCGCCCCAGCACCCCTTCCCATTCAGTCACGAACAGTCCGGGTTCGCCTCTGAGTGGAATTATTCTCAGAAGTTGAACCCGTCTGTTGATTGTGGATATTCTCCGTGCGGCTAGAACTGCTCGTTTCCGGCAAAAGCCGGGTTTGAGCGCGACCCTCCGCCAGCGTCCCCCCGACGCAAGGGCACCCGGGTCCACTGGCCGCGACGCTGCTCCGGCAGCCGTCCGCACATACGCGTTCGGAGGAGTCCCCTCATGGGTGGAGCTGACAAGATTCAGGAGCGGTGTACTCGCACTTCCTCCCGCCTGTTCACGGCGGGCCGCGCGAGCCTGCTGGCCACGCTGGCCAGCCTGACGGTGGCCTGCGGCGGTCCTGAATCCGCGGAGTTGGAGTCCTCCGCCGGCCTGGAGCCGGAGCTCGCGGCCCAGGGCCAGGCGCTCTCCGACGACGCCGCCCTCAGGGGTGGCAGCGGCGCTTCCGCGCCCGTGGGCCTGGCGCTGGAGGTCGACAACGGCGAGGGCGTCCCCCTGAAGGTGAAGGCCGGGCAGCGCTTCTTCGTGAACCAGATTGACCTGCGCGCCTCCATCTCCGCCACGGAGGACGAGGGCGTGGACGGCCTGCGTCAGAACAGCGACTTCCTCGCCGTGGGGTGGGGCGGTGTGCGTCTGGCGGACCAGGAGTTCGTGGGCCTGTCGAACGCGGACGGCACCTACACCCGCCGCCGCTTCTACCGGGACGCGGCGTGGATGAAGGCGACCAGCCTCTTCACGGTGGAGCCGGTGGACGCGCACGGCAGGCTGACGGGCGCGCCGGTGCTGCTGAACATCGGCAGCGACGACACCCGCCGCACGGAGCGCGACGACTTCTTCATCCGCCGCATGCGCGCCATCCAGTGGACGCGCGACTGCCGCTCGCTGACGGACTGCACGGGCGCCCGGGCCTACGAGGAAGAGGCCCTGGTGGAGCTGCGCAACGCGTACGACCACGCGAAGAAGCAGACGCTCACCTTCACGTCCCGCACGGTGGGCCTGCGCCTGCGCTGGAGCCTGCGCCCGTTCGCCCCCTACTTCATCCCCGTCACGCAGGTCTCCAAGCCGGCGTACAGCTACGGGTTCGGCATCGACATCAAGCCCCTGACGGCGCCCCGCGAGGACGGCACGTACGCCCCCGGGTCGGACGTCACCTTCCAGATGACCCTGAAGGACGGCCAGGGCAAGCGGCTGCACGCTGCCGGGAGCCTTCCAACCTACAATGAGGTCGCACCTCCGGGCGCTCCCGGCAATCCGGCGGGGATCCAGTACTATCAGGCCTTCTTCAACCCCACGACGACCTACTACCGCCGCAAGCACCAGGAACGGATGATGATGACGCAGCTCATCGGGCCGGCGCAGGACATCCAGCCCATCCGGAGCATCGTCGACCTGGAGGCGTTCCTGGATGACTCGCAGGACGTGCAGACCATCGCCACCCCGGCGCGCGACGGCGTCTACGCGCAGTTCATGACCTTCCCCCCGGCGAACAAGCTCTTCGGCGGCGCCTTCTTCCCCAACGACGGCCGCTGGGACGCGCCCGTGAGCGACACCTGGACCTACCACCTGCCCGCGGACGCGAAGCCCGGCACCTACCTGGTGACCGCCAAGGCGCGCCGCGTGTACCTGGGCGAGGACCGGCCGGCGTCGCGCACCATCGAAATCCAGGTGGGGACGCAGACGCACACGTCGGCGGTGCTGACCACGGGTCCGTGCAACACCTGCCACAGCAAGGGCGGCGACCTGGGCGAAGTGCTGCATGCGAACGACAACCGCGCCGCGTGCGCGTCGTGCCATGCTCCGCTGGGCTTCGAACTGGAGGGGCCCATCTTCGTGCGCACGCACTTCATCCACTCGCGCTCCAACCGCTTCGACGCGCCCCTGGAGAAGTGCTCGTCCTGCCACCTGAAGCAGGAGACCACGCAGCGCACCAGCAAGGCCGCGTGCCTGTCGTGCCACAAGAGCTACCCCGACAGCCACGTGGAGAGGTTCGGCCCCATCGAGAGCATGTACGTCGGCGGGGGCCGCGAGTCGTTCCAGCAGTGCACCGGCAGTTGCCACAAGACACACCCCGGCGCCGGCTTCTAGCCGCCGCCGGTTCGCACGGAGGTCCTCCATGGCGCACGTGAAGATGCAGACGGCTCGTTCCACCCTCACGGATCCAGTCGCCGTCGCGGAGGACCTCCTGGGCCAGTTACACGGCCCCCCGCCGAAGCTGGTGACGCTGTTCGCGGCCCGCCAGCGGGACCAGCGCGCGCTCAACCGCGCGGTCCGCGAGCGGCTGCCCAAGGAGACCCGGCTGGTGGGCGCCACCACCGCCGGGGAGCTGGACAACAACGGCATCCACGAGAACAGCGTCGTGCTGGGCGCGCTCTCCGGCGACTTCGAGGTGGGGCTGGGGCTGGGAAGCGGCCTCACCGGAGACGCCATCGCCGCGGGCGCCATGGCCATCAAGCGCGCGTGCGAGGAATTGGGCGTGCGCCAGCAGGACCTGGACGCGCGCCGGTACGTGGGCCTCGTGATTGACGACGGCTTCCGCTACAAGAAGGAAGAGCTGCTGCTGGGCATCCTGGAGAAGAACCAGACCCTGGTGCTCGTGGGCGGCGGCGCCAGCGATTCAGAGACGGACCCCGCGCGTCAGTCCGCCCTCATCCACGTGGATGGTGAGGTCGCCGGTGACGGCGTGCTGGTGGCCCTCTTCAAGACGAACGCCCCCTGGGCCGCGCTGCGCTCGCACTGGTACGTGCCCACCGGCGAGCGGCTGACCATCACCAAGGTGGATGAGACGCATACGCGCGCCCTGGAGATTGACGGCCAGCCCGCCGCCCGGCGCTACGCGGACATCCTGGGCGTGGAGAACATCGCGGACCTGGAGTTCGGCCGGCCGGGCGGCTTCGCGCTGCGCCCCACCGCGCTCAAGGTGGGCCGCGAGTACTTCATCCGCGCCGCGTGGCGCCCCCTGGAGGACGGCTCCATCCTGTTCGCCAACCTCCTGGAGGAGGGCAGCGAGCTGGACCTGATGAAGGCCGGCGACCTGGCGGGCATGACGCGGGACTTCTTCCAGGAGGAGTTGCCCAGGCGGGTACAGAACCCCCAGGCCGCCCTCCTGTTCCACTGCAGCGGACGCCTGTGGTACGCGCAGGCACAGGGTATGGTGCCGAAGCTCTCCGAGGCCCTGAAACTCGCACCTTCGTCCGCTGGGATGAACGTGCAGTTCGAGATCTACTCGGGGTTCCACATCAACACCACGCTGACCGTGCTCGCGTTCGGTTCCAACTAAAAGACCATGGCCCACCACCCGTTCGACGTGGCCCACGCGGAAGCGCCCCTCGGTTACACCCTGTCCCTGCTCCTGGTGGGCAGCGAGCGTGAGACGCGCGCCATGCGCGACGCGCTGGAGAAGGAGGACATCCTCTCCATGCTCACGCTGGAGCCCGTCAGCACGCGGGAGGCCCTGGAGCAGGCGCTGGAGCGCCCCTGGGCCCTGGTGCTGGTGGGGGCCGAAGTCCCGGGCATGACCTGGGAGGACGTCCAGGCGGCGTGGGTGAAGCGCGGCCGGGAGCCGGCCTTCGTGGTGAGCGCGCCCACCTGGAGCGCGGACACGCTGTCCGCCGTCATGCGCGCCGGCGCGCGCGACTACGTCACCGAGGACCGCTACGGCCACCTGCCCTTCGTGGTGGCGCGCGAGCTGCGCCTGCACGCCGAGCGCGCCCAGCACCAGATGACGGGCGTGGAGCTCAAGCGCACCAACTACCTGCTCAGCAACATCATCGACGCGCTGCCCTTCGTGCTGTTCGTGAAGGACGCGGAGACGCGCCGGCTGGTGGTGGCGAACAAGACGTTCGCGGACGCCTTCAGGGTCACCAAGGAGTGGTTGCTGGGGAAGCTGGACCACGACTACTTCCCGGCGGAGCAGGCGGACTCGTTCATCGCCATCGACACGGAGATCCTCGAGACGCGCCGGATGAAGACGTTCGAGGAGGTGGCCCGCGCGGACGGCGTGGACCGCATCTTCGCCACGCGCAAGATTCCGCTGCTGGATGACCAGGGCGTCGCGCGCTTCGTGATGGGCGTCACGGAGGACATCACCGAGCGCAAGCAGAACGAAGAGGCCCTGCGCGCCTCCAAGGACGAGCTGGAGGCCGCCAACAAGCAGCTGGCCGCCAGCCTGGAGGAGATCAAGAAGACGCGCGCGGTGTCCGCCCGCTCCCTGGCGAGCTACCAGCAGCGCGCGCTGCAGATGGAGATCATCCGCCAGCAGAACGAGGACCTGGACCGGCTGGCCCAGGAGCTCTCCGTCGCCAAGCGCAACGAGGAGGAGCGCGCCCGCGAGGCGGAGGGCGCCGTGCGCCTCAAGAGCGAGTTCCTGGCGAACTTCAGCCATGAGATCCGCACGCCGCTCAACGGCATCATCGGCTACTGCGACCTGCTCATGCGCGAGGAGGGCAGCCGCCTGACGCCGCACGGCCGGCGCGACCTCAACGTGGTGAAGACGAACGCCAAGACGCTCCTGGCGCTCATCAACGACATCCTGGACCTGTCCAAGATCGAAGCGGGCCGCGTGGAGGTCGTCACCGAGCCGGTGGACGTGGAGGAGCTGGCCGACGAGTGCATGGCCACGGTGAAGGAGTACCTGAAGGGCAAGGACGTGGCCCTCACCGTGAACGTGGACCCCGAAGCGAAGGAGATCCGCACCGACGCGCTGAAGCTGCGGCAGATCATGCTCAACCTGCTGAGCAACGCGGCCAAGTTCACCGACACGGGCGAGGTGGCGCTCACGGTGGTGCCCGCGGGCGGGGGCGAGCTGCTGATGACGGTGGAGGACACCGGCGTGGGCATCCCGGCGGATCAGCTCGCCTTCATCTTCGAGAAGTTCCGTCAGGTGGACGGCACCACCACGCGCAAGGTGGGCGGCACGGGGCTGGGGCTGGCCATCGTGCGCGAGCTCACCCGCGTGCTGGGCGGCACGGTGGACGTGAAGAGCACGCTGGGCCGCGGCTCCACCTTCACGGTGCGGCTGCCGGACGTGCTGGCGACGACGGTGGGCGCGGACAGCCCGCACGCCACGGAGCGCCTGGTGCCCGTGCACGACGTGGCCCAGAAGCTCGCGCCCATGGCGCGGCCGGGCAGCACGGTGCTGGTGGTGGATGACGACGTGCTCATCCAGCAGCTCGTCACCGGCCAGCTGGAGCCCGCGGGCTTCAAGGTGGTGACGGCGAACGACGGCCTCGCCGCGATGAAGCTGGCCCGGGAGGTGAAGCCGCAGGCCATCCTGCTGGACATCCACCTGCCGCGCATGGACGGCTGGTCCGTGCTGAGCCAGCTCAAGAGCGACCCGACGCTGGCGGCCATCCCGGTCATCCTGGTGTCCGTGGAGGAGCAGCGCGCGCGCGGCTTCAGCCTGGGCGCGTGCGAGTACCTGGTGAAGCCGGTGGAGCCGGAGCGGCTGGTGGAGGTGGTGCAGAAGAGCCTGGCCTCCGCGGGCGCCACGGCCGCCGCGGGCGACGTGCTGGTGGTGGACGACGACGCGGCCACGCGCGAGCTGGTCAGCCGCAACCTGCGCCGCGCGGGCTTCTCCACCAACGAGGCGCGCAACGGCGAGGACGCGCTGCTCAAGGCGCGCGTGTCGCCGCCGTCGCTGGTGGTGCTGGACCTGATGATGCCCAACCTGGACGGCTTCGAGGTGCTGCGCCGGCTGCGCGCGGAGAAGCTGTCCGTGCCGGTGGTGGTGCTCACCGGCAAGACGCTGTCCAACGAAGAAGAGACGCTCCTGCGCGACGGCTTCGCGGGCTTCGTGCGCAAGGGCGGCCACGCGCTGGAGGACGTCATCGCGCAGGCGAAGGGGCTGCTGGTGTCCCAGCGAGCGGCCTCCGCGGGGAAGCTGCCCCGCGTGCTGTACGTGGAGGACAGCGAGCAGAACCGCGACATCGTCCGCCGCTACCTGGGCGGGCTGTATGACCTCATCGAGGCGGAGGACGGCGAGCAGGGGCTGGAGCGGGCCCGCAACGACGCGCCGGACCTCATCCTCATGGACCTGTCCCTGCCGAGACTCGACGGCTGGGAAGTCACCCGCAGGCTCCGCGCGTTGCCGGATGGGCAGAATGTGCCCGTCATCGCCGTCACGGCGCACGCGGGTCGCGAATACCAGGACAAGGCGCAGGCGGCCGGTTGCACGGCCTACATGACCAAGCCCCTGGACCGCGACCAGCTCATCGAGACGATTCGTCAGTACCTAGGGAGAAGCCATGGCTGAAGCAAAACCGCGCGTCCTCGTCGTGGACGACGATCCGGACCTGCTCGACCTCGTGCAGCGCTCGCTGAGCGCGTACGGGTTCGATGTGCAGACCCACACGTCCGCCCTGGGCGTGTCCAACATCGTGCGCGCCTCCGAGCCGGACTTCGTGCTCATCGACGTGAATTTCCCCGCCCTCAAGGGGGACAAGGTGGTGGGGCTCGCGCGCCAGTACGCCCCCCCCGGCACCCGCTTCATCCTCTACTCCGCCTCCGACGAGGCCAAGCTGCGCTCGCTGGCCATCGCGTCCGGCGCGGACGGCTACATCTCCAAGAGTGTCCAGGGCGCCGACCTGGCCCAGAAGCTCCACGCCATGCGCCTGAAGCCGCGGCCGGCGTTGCCCAACCGGGATCCCTCACCGGTTGAGAGCTGACTCACCCCCTGGGTAAGCCCGACCCCTCGGGCTACCCCTCCCTCCGGAACGATGGGAATCTCAAAAATCGATAACCCGCAAGCCCGGTATGACTTGAAGTTCACCAAAAGGGCTGTAAGGTAGTCGCTTCTAGAGATTTACGCGCTCACTGTTCTTCCCTGCTGGGGCGCGCCTTACCCACCACGAACTGCCTGCGTCCCCCCGGAGGCACCTTGCATACGTCGACCGATTACAGCCATGCCGAAAAGCTGAAGTATGAGCTGACTCAGCCCATGTTCAACGTCATGTTGAAGAAGTGGGTGGGCAAGGGCGAGCTGGACTACGAGCGCTACCTGCACACGGACACCCTGCTGGCGCTGCAGTCACCGGAAGGCGAGCTGGTCTCCCACGACGAGCTGATGTTCCAGATCGTCCACCAGTCGCAGGAGCTGTACCTGAAGCTGGCGTCGCGGGAGATGGTGGAGGTGGTGGCGGAGATGGACCGCGACGCGCTGTGGGCGGTGGTCGCCCGGCTGGCGCGGGTGCAGAAGATCATCGCCGGCATCAGCGCGGAGATGGCGATCCTGGAGACGATGACGCCGGCGGAGTACCAGGTCATCCGCCGCAGCCTGGGCAGCGGCAGCGGGCAGGAGTCGCCGGGCTACAACACCTTGCGCCACGCGGCGGACGGGCTGGAGTCCGCGATGGAGCGGATGCTGGAGCGTCGCGGGCTGACGCTGTTCCAGGTCTATTCGGCTGGGGGGCCGAAGGACCTGCAGCACGTCTGCGAGCAGCTGGTGACGGTGGATGAGAGCTTCCAGGGATGGCTGTACGCGCACTACCAGCTGGTGCGCCGGACGATTGGCATCGACCGCACGGTGAAGGCGCTGGACGGGCTGCCTTCGCAGGTGCTGCAGGCGCGGATGACCCTGCCGCTGTTCCGCGCGCTGTGGGACGTGCGCGTGGAGCTGACGGCGGGCTGGAAGCGCGAGGGTGGCTACGCGCCGGGTGAGGCGCGCACCGGTGGCGGCTGCCCGATGGCCGCGATCAACGCGATGAATGACTCGGCGATGCACGCGCCGGTGGCCAGGCGCAGCACGCCCCCGACGCCGCACCTGCACCACGCGCCGATGGCCCACGCGCAGCACGCTTCCGCGGCCCACGCGCAGCATCCCACCACGGCGCATGCACATGAGCCGCGCGTGGCGGCGGCTGCCGATGCACGCTCAGCACACGCCGGTGGCGCACGCCTCGGCCGG
>NZ_JBKGHJ010000363.1:0-8985 GCF_046520365.1 Corallococcus sp. 4LFB | reverse complement strand
CGCGTGGAGCACCGCGGACGCGGACGGGGCGGCGGGGGAGGGCGGGGGAGCGGCGCTCAGGCCAAGCCCGAGCAGGGCCACGAAGGAGGGGAGCATGGGCGCGGGCAGTGTCGCAGCCCGCGCCCCTCCACGCACCTGCCGTGCCCTTCAGCGCGGCGGGGCGTCCGCCTTCATGCGGGCGAGCATCCGCTCGATGATGCCGAACAGCGCCTCGCGGTCGTCCTCGGGGAGCAGGCCCATCAGGCGGCGGATGCCGGCGTCCGTCATCAGCTGGATGACGCGGTAGATTTCACAGCCCCGCTCGGTGAGCTTCGCGGTGACGGCGCGGCGGTCCTCCGCGTCCCGGCCGCGCTCCACCATGCCCATGTCCTCCAGGCGGTCCACCACGCCGGTGATGGTCTTCTTGGTGATGCCGATGCGCTGGGCCAGCACCCCGACCTGGATGGGGCCGACCATGCCCAGCCACCCCAGCGCGTGCACCTGGGTGGGGGTCAGCCGCATGTCGTCGCAGAGGCTCGCCAGCGGATCCCTCAGGGAGCGGAAGTGGGCCAGCTCCCGGATGAGCCCCATGAAGCGGCGTGAGTCCGGCGTGGACTGGTCCCCTTCCTGGAGCAGGCGCTCCATCGCGGCCTTGGCTTCGACGGCCTCATCCTTCCCCTCGGAGCGCACGTCGGACTCCGAGGGGGAGGTGATGGAGGTGGGGCGACGCATCAAGCCGTCTCCACCCGCGCCGCGGCGGCCGCGGCGGCTTCCCGCTCGCGGTCCTGGGGGCCCGGACCCTGCGCCGTGCCAGAGCCACCCGCGAAGCCCGGGTCGCTGCCCTTGTTGCGCTTGAAGCGCGCGGCCAGCTGATCCAGCAGCGAGTACACCACCGGCACCACGCCCAGCGTCAGGAACGTGGAGGTGATGAGGCCGCCGATGATGGTGATGGCCATGGGCGCGCGCGTCTCCGCGCCGTCGCCCTTCGCGATGGCCACCGGGATCATGCCGGCGATCATCGCGATGGTCGTCATGAGGATGGGACGCAGACGGACCGGGGCGGCCTCCAGCAGGGCCTCGTGCGCCGTGCGGCCCTTCTCACGGACCTGCAGCGTGAAGTCCACCAGGAGGATGCCGTTCTTCACCACCAGACCCATGAGCATGATGACGCCGATGAGGGCGAACATGGACATGTACTGGCCGGTGATCAGCAGGCCGCCAATGGCCCCGATGAACGCGAAGGGCAGGGACAGCATGATCGTGAACGGGTGGACCAGGCTTTCGAACTGGGCCGCGAGGATCATGTAGATGAGGATGATGCCCAAGAGCAGCGCCGTGCCGAACGCGGCCACCGACTTGCCCAGCTCCTTCGCGTTGCCTTCCAGCTCGCCCGTGACGCTCTTGGGCAGCTCCTTCGCCGCGTAGCCCTGCATGTAGGTGATGGCGTCGGACAGCGCGTAGCCCTCCTTCAGGTTCGCCAGCATGGTGACCTGCCGCTTCTGGGCCTGCCGGTCGATCTGCACCGGGCCCTCCGCGGGGACGATGCGCGCCAGGTTGCGCAGCTCCACCAACTGCCCCGTGGGGGCGCGCACGGCCAGCTGTCCGAGCGCGTCCGCGGAGGCCAGCGTCTCCGGAGGCAGGCGCAGCTTCACCTCGTAGGTGTCACCGCCCTCGCGGTAGTCCAGCACCTTGTCGCGGCCCAGGTAGGCGCGCAGCGTGGCGCCCAGGGACGCGGCCGGGACGCCCAGGAGGGCCGCGCGGTCGCGGTCCACCTGCACGTCGTACTGCGGCTTGCCGGAGCGGTACGTCATGTCCACGTCGGTGAGGCCCGGGTTCTTGAGCATCGCCTGGCGCATCTTCTCCGCGGACTCCGTCAGCTCCTTCCAGTTGTCGCCGCGCAGGTTGAACTGCACCTGCTGCGAGCGCGCGCCACCACCGGACACCGCGGCCACGTCCTGCACCGCCACGGTGATGCCCTTGGGCGGGTGGATGTTCTGGCGCAGGTAGGCCTTCAGCTCGCTCTGCTTGAAGGCGCGCTCCTTCACCGGCTTCAGGTTGATGAGCACCTCGCCCTTGTGGACCTCCTCCTGCACGCCGCCGCCCGCCGTGGTGAACGTGGACGCGATGCCCGGCAGCGCCCGGACCTGGGCCGCGAAGGTGTCCAGCTGCGTCTGGGTCTCCTGGATGGTGGACCCGATGGGCAGCTCCACCGTGAGCTTGATGTTGCCGTTGTCCTGCTCCGGGATGAACGTGAACTTGAGGAACCGCATCATCCCGAAGGTGAGCAGGAGCACGCCCACCGCGACGATCATCGTGATGAGCCGGTGACGCAGGATGCTGCCCAGGACCTTGCGGTAGCCGGACTCCATGCCCACCAGCACCTTCTCCACCGCCGCGGAGATGCCCGTCGGGTGCCCGTGCTCACGCAAGAGGCGCGAGGACAGCATGGGCGTGAGCGTCATGGACACCACGTAGGAGATGAGCGTGGCCACCGCCACCGTGACGCCGAACTGGTAGAAGAACTTGCCGATCATGCCGTCCATGAAGGCCACCGGGATGAACACCGCCACGATGGCCAGCGTCACCGCGAGCACCGCGAGGGCAATCTGTCCGGCGCCCTCCAGCGCGGCCTGCATGGGCGAGGCGCCCTCTTCCATGTGACGGACGATGTTCTCGATGACCACGATGGCGTCGTCGATGAGCAGACCGATGGACAGGGTCAGCGCGAGCATCGTGATCATGTTGAAGGTGAAGCCCAGCGCCGCCATCACCGCGAACGTACCCACCACGGACACCGGCAGCGCGATGGCCGCCACGATGGTGGAGCGCAGGTTGCGCAGGAACACGAGCACGATGAGGACCGCGAGCACGCCGCCCAGGATGAGGTCCTCCTGCACCGCGTGGATGGACGAGCGGATGAACCGCGCGTTGTCCGTCACCGTCTCCACCTGGATGCCGGCGGGCAGCGACTTGTTGATCTCCCCCAGCGACTCCTGCACCAGGTCCGCCACCTGCACCGTGTTGGAGCCGGACTGCTTGCGCACCACGAGCGCCACCGCGCTGCGCTCGCCGCTCTTCGCGCTGGAGCGCTGCTCCGCGGGGCCGTCCACGACCTCCGCCACGTCGCGCACGCGCACCGGCGAGCCGGCCGTGCTGGTGATGATGATGTTGCGGATGTCCTCCACGCTCTTCGCCTCGGAGGTCAGGCGCACGATGCGCTCCCGGCCGCTGTCCATGCTGCGGCCACCCGGCACGTCCAGGCTCTGGGCCTTGAGCGCCTGGCTGACGTCGCTGACGGCCAGGCCGAAGCCGCGCAGCCGCTGCGGGTCCACCACGAGCTGGATCTCCCGCTCGCGGCCACCGACGATGTCGATGCTGCCCACGCCCGGCTGGCGCTGGAGGGCCGGCTTCACCACGTCATCCGCGACGCGCGTCAGCTCCTCCACCGGCATGGCGCCCGCGAGCGCCAGCGTGATGATGGGGGCCGCGCCGATGTCGAACTTCTCGACGACGGGGGTCTCCACCTCGTCCGGCAGCTTGCTCAGCGTGGCCTGCACGCGGTCGCGCACGTCCTGCGCCGCGACGTCCACCTTGGTGGACAGCTTGAACTGCACGACGATCTGCGAAACGCTTTCGACGTTGATGGACTTGAGCGTGTCCACGCCGTTGAGCGTGTTGAGCGCCTCCTCCAGCGGGTCGGAGACGTTCTTCTCCATGGACTCCGGGTCCGCGCCCGGGAGCACGGTCGTCACGGTGACGACGGGGAAGTCGACGTCGGGGAACTGGTCCACGCCGATTTTCGGATAGGCGAAGAGGCCGAACACCACCACCGCCAGCATCAGCATGGCGGTGAAGATGGGCCGGGAAATGAAGGTCTTGAGCGGACTCATTCAGGTTCCTGAAGGCAAAGAGGAGAGGGGGAACCGCTACTGCGCGACGCGCACCGCGGTTCCCTCCTTGACGTCCAACGAGGCGTCGGCGAGCACGCGCTCCTCCGCCGTCAGGCCCTGCAGCACCTTCACGTAGCCCGGCAGCACGCGCTGCACGCGCACGTCGCGCTTGCGCACGGTGCCGTCCTGCACCACCCAGACGTAGCCCTCCTGGCCCTTGCTGCTGACGGCCTGGGCCGGCAGGAACAGGCCGTTGCCCGTGTCGCCCGCGGCCTTGGAGAAGTCCATCTCCACCAGCGCGCCGGGGCGCAGCGGGTGCTCCGTCTTGCCCGTCACGTCCGCCAGCACCTCCACGGTGCGGCTCTGCGCGTCGATGACGGCGCCCACGTTGGCCACCTTCGCCTCGAAGCGCATGCCGCTGGGGTTCACGGTGCCCGGCGTCACGATGCCCGGCGTCACGTTGTCGATGACGGACTCCGGCACCATCATCCGGATCTCCAGCCCGTCCGTGTCCACGATGGAGAACACCGGCGTGGAGGGCGTCATCGCCACGGAGTCACCCACGTTCTTGTTGCGCGCGGTGATGACGCCGTTGAAGGGCGCCACGATGGAGTGGTCCCGCAGGTTCTCCACCGCCAGCCGGTAGGCCGCGCCGGCCTGGGCCGCCTGGGCCGCGGCCTGCTTCTGGCCCATCTCCGCCTGCTCCAGCGTGCTGGCCGCCACGCCGCCGGACTCGGCCACCTTGCGCGTGCGCTCCAGGTTGCTGGTGGCCAGCTGCAGCGCGGCCTCCGCCATGTCCTTGGCCGCCTTCGCCTGCTCCACCGCGATGCTCACGTTGGACGTGTCCAGCTGCGCCAGCACGTCGCCCTTCTTCACCTTGTCGCCCACCCGCACGTTCACCTTCGCCAGCGTGCCCGTCGCCTGGGGCCCCAGGACGGCCTCCTGCTTGGAGCGCACCTGGCCGGTGACGCGCGTCACGTTCTGCTCCAGCTCCGTGGCCGGTGTAATCGCCTTGACTCCCAGTGCGTTGGAGCCTTCCTGCTGGGTCGGAAGCTGCGCCTTCTCCGCGCCCGCCTTCGAGCACCCCGCCGTCGACACCGCCACGGCCACCACGGCAGCCAAGATTCGCTGATTCACGGGTCCGAACTCCTGCCGGGTCGCCGGCGGGACACCCGCCCTGGCACCTGCTCCGGCTAATTCTTTGTGGGCTAGAAATTACCGACACTCGATTATCTGTCAAGAGGATACTCCGGAGTGCGGACTATCCACTCCCCAGTCATCCCGCGGGCTTGGCTGCCTGCCCTCCAGGCCTCAAGACTTCTTCACACCCCCGTCACCGGTGCGCTGCGTCACCAGGGAGGCGGGCGGCGTGGGCGGCAGGGACGGGGTGCGTCGCTTGTGGCTGACGGTGGGCGCCTGCTATTGACTCGCGAATCAACCCACAGCGGGACAACCCCCGAGGACTCGCGATGCTCAACCCGTTCACCGAGGAGCACGAGGCGTTTCGCAGGTCGGTGCGCGCCTTCGTGGAGAAGGAGATGGCGCCCCATGGGCTGGACTGGGACCGGGCGGGCATCTTCCCCCGCGAGCTGTTCAAGAAGTGCGGCGAGCTGGGCTTCCTGGGCATCAACCACGACCCGAAGTACGGCGGCAGCGGCCTGGACTACTGGTACGTGACGGCGTTCGCGGAGGAGCTGTCGCGCAGCCGCAACGCGGGCGTGAACATGGCGCTGCTGGTGCAGAGCCAGATGGCCACGCCCATCATCAATGAAATCGGCACCGACGAGCAGAAGCGCGAGTTCCTGGAGCCCGCGCTCAAGGGCGAGCGCATCGCGGCGCTGGGCGTGAGCGAGCCGGGCTGCGGCTCCGACGTGGCGAGCATCAAGACGACGGCGCGCCGCGACGGGGACGACTACGTCATCAACGGCTCCAAGATGTGGATCACCAACGGCACGCGCGCGGACTTCATCACGCTGGCGGTGCGCACGGGCGAGGAGGGCTACGGCGGCATCTCGCTGGTGACGTTCCCCACGGACGTGAAGGGGTTCGGCGTCTCCAAGAAGCTGGACAAGGTGGGCAACCTGTCCTCCGACACGGCCATCCTCTACTTCGAGGACTGCCGCATCCCCGCGCGCTACGTGCTGGGCGAGGAGAACCAGGGCTTCTACCACATCATGACCAACTTCCAGGGTGAGCGCCTGGTGGGCGCCATCACCACGGTGGGCGGCATGGACCGGATGCTGGAGGACGCGCTCCAGTACGGCAACGAGCGCGAGGCGTTTGGCCGGCCCCTCATCAAGTTCCAGGTGTGGCGCCACAAGTTCGTGGAGCACCTGACGGCGGTGGAGGCGGCGCGGCGGCTCAACTATTACGCGGTGGACCTCTACGACCGGAAGGAGAACCCGGTGAAGGAGATCTCCATGGCGAAGCTGTTCGCCGGGGACCTGGCCCAGCGCGTGGCCTACGACTGCCAGCAGTTCTTCGGCGGCATGGGCTACATCGAGGAGACGCCCATCGCGCGCATGTGGCGCGACGTGCGGCTCATCACCATCGGCGGCGGCACCTCCGAGGTGATGAAGGAGATCATCTCCAAGCTGTACGGCTTCTAGCTACTTCCTGCCGAAGAGGGCCTCCGCGGCGCTGAGCAGCGCGTCGCGGGAGTCCTTCGCGTGCAGGCCGCCTTCGCCCAGCTGGAAGAGCTCGCAGAAGTTGGCCTCGTCCTTGTCGCGGGGCGCTTCCGCGAAGGGCTCCTTGCAGGCCTTGGCCACGGACGGGTCGAAGTGCCGGCAGTTGCGGCACGAGCGCAGGTCCTCCTCACAGCCGGGGCACGTGTCGCGCCGGCCGACCTGGTTGGCGATGATGTCGAGTGTGCGTCCGCAGTGCGCGCAGCCGGGCATGGCGGTCCTCCCCGTCAGACAACAACGGGGCGCATCCTGCCAGAGTCCTGGCGGGCTATCGCTGGACGCTGGGCGCGAACGCCGGGGCGGGCAGGGAGGTGGCTTCCTGGGGCCGGCGCAGCTCGCCGGTGGCGTCCAGGAGCTGGTCGTCCAGCCGCTTGAGGAGGAAGAGGACGTAGGCGGACAGGGCGGACAGGACGGCGGCCATGATGCCCAGCAGCATGCCGCGCTGCCAGCGGTGGGCCTGCTCCATCACGCCGCGGCGTTCCTTGAACGTCTTGAGCTGCGCGTCCACGGAGGAGCCGTCCAGCTTCTGGGCGAAGTCGGAGGCCTGGGCGCTGCCCCGGGCCATCAGCCAGCGCCCTTCCGCCTGGAGGCCTTCCGCGCGCGCGTAGCAGAACGCAGCCCCACCCGCGAAGAACAGGGAGATGCACAAGGCCGCTGTCACGCTCCGGGTGCCCATGCCACCAACCCTCCGGATATCCGTTGGCGCGGCCAATGAACAGGCCACGACTGCTCCGGCTTTCCGAAGACAGTAGCGGATGCTAGGGACGGCTTCTGACATGGGCAAGCCCTACCGTCCTAAAGACCACTATTTCCAGAAAGCCAAGCAAGAGGGACTGCGGGCGCGTTCGGCCTTCAAGGTCGACGAGATCCTCAAGCGCTTTCCCGCGTCCGTGAAGAAGGGCGCGGCGGTGCTGGATCTGGGCGCGGCGCCGGGCGGCTTCCTCCAGATTCTGGCGGACGCGGTGGGCATGCACGGGCGCGTCATCGGCGTGGACATCGTGGCCATCCGGCCGTTCTCCCAGAAGTGGGTGACGACGGCGGTGCTGGACGTGCTCGCGGACGACTTCGACGCGAAGCTGACCGCGATGTACGACGGGCCCTACGACGCGGTCATCTCCGACATGGCGCCCAAGACGTCCGGCATCAAGGGCACGGACGAGGCGCGCAGCCTGCGGCTCGCGGGCAAGGCGCTGGAGGTGGCCGCCACGCGCGGCCGGCCCGGGGGCACGTTCGTGGCCAAGGTCTTCATGGGCGGCGACTTCGAGGCCTTCCGCGACGAGGTGCGCCAGCACTTCGAGGAGGTGAAGATCGTCCGGCCGGAGGCCACGCGCGGCGCCAGCATGGAGGTCTACGTCGTGGGGCTGCGGCGCCGGGCGCCCGCCGCCGCTTCCTGAAACACCGAAGGGAACGCCACGGGCGCGGGCGGCGTCTAGAGTGCCGCCCCTATGTCCGCTCCTCCGCGCCCGCGTACCGCCGCCGTCGTGTCGTGCCTGTTGTTGCTCCTGGTGTCCTGCGTGTCCGTGGCGGCGCCCGCGAAGGCGCCCCCGACGTGGAAGGCCATCGACGCACTCGTCGAGGACGACAAGGTGGAGTCCGCCGCGCAGGGGGCGGAGGCCCGGCTCGCCGCGGCGAAGGCCCGGGGGGACGCGGACGAGTGGACGCGCGCGCTGATCCGCACGGTGCAGCTGCGCACGCGGCTGCACGGCTACGAGACGACGGTGCGCTTCCTCAAGGAGCAGCCCTGGCCGGAGGGGCTGCGGCAGCAGGCCACGCTCCACCTCTTCTCCGCGGCGGTGCTCGCCAACTACGTGCAGGCGTACCGCTACGAGATTGGCCGGCGTGAGCAGGTGGTGTCCTCCGGGCCGGTGGACCTGAAGGCGTGGACGAAGGATCAGCTGGCGGCGGAGATCCAGCGTGAGTACGCCGCGGTCTGGGAGCTGCGCCAGCGGTTCGGCACGGAGCCGGTGAAGGTGCTGTCCGAGTACATCCAGCCCAACACGTACCCGGAGGGCATCCGCTCCTCGGTCCGCGACGCGGTGACGTACCTGTGGGTGGCGTCGCTGGAGGACACGGAGCTGTGGCGTCCGGAGCAGGAGCAGGGCGTGTACCGGCTGGACCTGGGCGCGCTGCTGGAGGGCACGCCGAAGGTGGAGCTGAAGGACCCGTCCGCGCACCCGCTCATGAAGGTCGCGGCGGTGCTGGGGGACCTGGAGGCGTGGCACCTGGCGGCGGGCCGGCGTGAGGCGGCGCTGGAGGCGAGGCTGCGGCGCTACGAGGTGCTGGCGACGTCGTTCAGCGACGCGGCGGATCAGCGGCGCATCCGGGAGCACCTGGCCGCGCACCTGAAGGGCTTCCGGGACGTGCCCTGGTGGTCCAAGGGGCAGCACCAGCTGGCGGCGATGGAGGCGCGCGCGGGCCGGGCCATCACCGCG
>NZ_JBKGHJ010000362.1:0-9013 GCF_046520365.1 Corallococcus sp. 4LFB | reverse complement strand
CGCCGCTTCACACGCCGCGTCCGCGTGCTGGAGGTTGCGCAGCACCGCGCGCCAGCCCAGCGACACGCTCACGCCGCACAGCGCCGCCACCGCCAGTCCCCGGGCCGCCCAGTCCGCGGCCACGTCGCCGAACAGCGGCCGCCACGACAGGTACACCGTGCCCTGGACCAGCCGCGCCACCGTGCACGCGCCCGCGAGCACCACACCCGCCGTGGCCAGTGGCCGCACCCACCGCATGGGCGTGGGCCGCCGCAGACAGCGCCGCAGCAGCGCCTTCCACGAGGAGGACTCCGGAGCGGACGCCGTCACCGGGCGCCAGGGCTCCACGGGCCGGGCCGCTTCGCTTTCGCGGTAGCCGAGCGCGGGCAGGGCCAGGAGCAGGTCCGCCGCCAGCTCCCAACCCAACGCCAGGGCCCGAGCCAGCCGGGTGCGCGTCTCCAGCGACACCCAGTCCACCAGGGACGCGGTCGCGGGGAACTGGCCCACCCACGCGTCGAACGCGGAGTCCAGCCGGTCCACCGCCGTGAGCAACCGGTCATCCAGCGTGTCCGCCGCCGCGTGCACGCCCACCGCGACCAGCGCGAGCAGGCCCAGCGGCATGAACGCCCAGCGGAACGCCCCCAGGAACCGGGACACGTCCGTGAGGAAGCTGCTCGAAGGCTCCGAGGAGCTGGATGGGTGGGACGGCATGGAGCGCCTCCGGGCGGTCCCCCATCAACGCGGGAAGCCCGCCCGGGGTTTTAAGCCTCCCGCCGCCCGGGACGAAAACACCGCGCGCTCCGCCCGGGGCCACTGCCCACCCGAGGCGGCCCAACTGGTCCGACTGTCGGACCAGTTCGCGCGCTGCGCCCCTGACAGGGCCACAGGACCGTTCTCGCCCTCTCATCCACGAGGACTGAATTCCTGTCCGAGGGCAGAAGGCTCTCCGTGCCGCCCGCGGACGGCGTCCCTGCCCCGCAACGACAACGCCCCGCCCCTTCGCGCCCGGAGGCGGAAGAAGACGGGGCGTCGTTCCGGTCAGCGCCCTTCCTTCACGAAAGGGCCACTGCGCGGAGCCGGACTCAGGCCTTCGCGTCCGGCGTCGCCACCGGGGCGGCGGCGGCGGCCGGAGGCGTGCCCTGCGCGGTGGCGCGCTCGGCCATGGCCTCCTTGCGCGACAGGCGGATCTTGCCCGTCTTGTCGATGCTGACGACCTTCACCAGCACCTCGTCGCCCTCGCTCAGCACGTCCGACACGCTCTTCACGCGCTTGTCGGACAGCTCGGAGATGTGGATGAGGCCGTCGGTGCCCGGGAACAGCTCCACGAAGGCGCCGAACTCGGCGATCTTCCGGACGGTGCCCGTGTAGATCTTCCCGATCTCCGCCTCGCGCGTGAGCGCCTGGATCATCGCGATGGCCGCCTTCACCGCGTCGCCGTTCGCGCTGGCGATGTCCACGCGGCCGGTGTCCTCGATGTTGATGGCCGCGCCCGTGCGCGCGATGATGTCCTTGATCACCTTGCCGCCCGGCCCGATGACGTTCTTGATGAACTCCGGACGGATCTGGATGGTGGTGATGCGCGGCGCGAACTGGCTGATCTCCTTGCGGGGAGCGCTCAGCGTCTTCGCCATCTCCGCCAGGATGTGCACGCGGCCCTGACGCGCCTGCTCCAGCGCGCGGCTCATGATCTCCGTGGTGAGGCCGGTGATCTTGATGTCCATCTGGATGGACGTGATGCCCTTGGACGTGCCGCAGACCTTGAAGTCCATGTCGCCCAGGTGGTCCTCGTCGCCGAGGATGTCGGACAGGATGGCGATCTTCTCACCCTCCTTCACCAGCCCCATGGCGATGCCGGCGACCGGCGCCTTGATGGGCACGCCCGCGTCCATCAGCGCCAGCGTGCCACCGCACACGGAGGCCATGGAGGACGAGCCGTTGGACTCGAGGATCTCGGAGACCAGACGCACCGTGTAGGGGAACGAGTCGCTGGCCGGAATCATGTTGCGCAGCGCGCGCTCCGCCAGGGCGCCGTGACCCACCTCGCGACGGCCGGGGCCACGCAGGGGCTTGGTCTCGTTCACGCTGAACGGCGGGAAGTTGTAGTGCAGCATGAAGCGCTTGAAGGCCTGGCCGCCGAGCAGCTCCAGCCGCTGCTCGTCCTCGCTGGTGCCCAGCGTGACGACCACCAGGGCCTGCGTCTCGCCGCGGGTGAACACCGCGCTGCCGTGCGTGCGCGGCAGCACGCCCACCTCGTTGGTGATGTCGCGCACCACGTTGTGCGGACGGTCACCGATGCGGCCACCATTCACGGTGAGCTCACGCATGTGGTCGTACTTCAGGTCCTCGATGACCTGCTTGGCGTGCTTCTCCACCTGCGGGGTGAAGTCCGCGCCCAGCTTCTCCTTGAGCGCCGCCAACGCCGCCTTCTTCGTCTTGGAGAGCGCCTCGTAGCGCGCGCCCTTCTCCTTGATGGCGTAGCCGGCCTTGACGCCCTCCATCGCCAGGGCGCGGACCTGGTTGCGCAGCCCCTCGTCGATGGTGGCCTGCTTGTCGTACGCGCGCACCTGCTTCTTCAGCTCCGCGCGCAGCTGGTCCTGCAGGTCCAGCACGGGCTGGGCCTGCTGACGGCCGAACTCCAGCGCCGCCACCATGTCCGCCTCGCTGACCTCCTCCGCGCCACCCTCCACCATCACGATGGCCTCGCGGCTCACCGCCATGACGAGGTCCAGGTCGCTCTGCTCGCGCTGCTTCGCGGTGGGGTTGGCCACGAACTGGCCGCCCACGCGGCCCACGCGGATGCCCGCGATGGGGCCGTTGAACGGGATGTCCGACACCCACAGCGCCGCGGAGGCGCCGGTGATGCCGTGGATGTCACCCTCGTTCTCCGGGTCCGCGGAGATGACGGACGAGATGATCTGCGTCTCGTAGGCGTAGCCTTCCGGGAACAGCGGACGGAGGGAGCGGTCCACCACACGGGAGGCCAGCGTCTCCTTCTCCGTCAGGCGGCCCTCGCGCTTGAAGTAGCTGCCCGGGATGCGGCCCGCCGAGTACAGCTTCTCCTGGTACTCCACCGTGAGGGGCAGGAAGTCGATGTCCTTCTTCTCCCGCGCGCTCACCGCGGTGACGAGCAGCATGGTGTCGCCGTAGCGCACCACCACGGAACCGTCGGCCTGCTTGGCCAGGCGGCCCGTCTCGATGCTCAGCTCGTTCTCACCAATCTTGACGCTCTTCTTCAACATGTCGTGTGGCCTCTGTGCCTGCTTCGCGTGCGAGGACCCTCGCCAGCCGCGGCCCGCCCACGTGCGTGGGGCAGGAGCCGCCCGGACAGGGGCCCTCTGGGATTGAGCGGTCGCCAGGGCCTGAAGCAGGCACATGCCAGACGAACGCTGCCTGTACTGCGGAAACGGGCTCCGTTGCGGAGCGCCGGAGGGATGGACCAGACCTCTTGATCCCTGATCACACCCGCCCACCCATGACTTCAGGTCGGCCGGTCTGAACGGAAACCAAAAGAGCCCGCCTCCACCTCTCCCTCGCCCACTCCTTCGCCCATGTTCCGCGCTTCTGTTCTGCAAACCGTGCTGCGTGCTGCCCAAATGCACGGGGCGCTGGTGGTGTGCCAGCGCCCCGGGGACTTCTCGAGGACTACTTGCGGATGCCGAGGCCCTCGATGAGCTTCTTGTAGCGGGCCACGTCCTTGGACTTGAGGTAGTCCAGCATGCGGCGGCGCTGACCGACCAGCTTCAGCAGACCGCGGCGGGAGTGGTGGTCCTTCTTGTGGGTCTTGAAGTGCTCGGTGAGCATGTTGATGCGCTCGGACAGCAGCGCCACCTGCACCTCGGGCGAGCCGGTGTCGGACTCGTGGGTGCGGAACTTCGTGACCAGCTCGCTCTTGCGTTCCTGATGCAACGACATGGGCTTCTTCCTGAATCCCGCTCCGGGGTGACCGCTCGTGCCGCCTGGGTCCGCGGAGGGGTACAGACCCGGCCTCATGGTCCTTCTAACGAGCGGGCCGCTTATAAGCTTCACCCCCTGGGGGGTCAACCTTCGCCGCCCGTCCGTCCGCCCTTCGGGGGCCGTGACAGTGCGAAGACGTACAACCGGCAGCCGCCCGGCATTCCGCCCCCGCCCGGGGACAGCTCCCGGGCGGACGCCTCGTCCAGGGCCACGTGCAGGTACAGGCCCCCCGGCTCGCCGCCGTCGCCCGCCAGCAGCTGCCGGGTGCGCGGATACAGCCGCAGGAGCGCCTCCACCACGTCGCCAATGCCCGCCGCCGCGGGGACGCCCAGGGACAGCTCGCGCCGCCCGTCGAAGGCGCCGCGGAGGGCCGGGGCCACGCTCACGGCGATGTCATGGGTGCGGGTGGCCACCTCAGTTGAACACCCGCAGGTAGCGCAGCCGCCCGCCCACCACCTCCGCCATGGCGAGCAGCGCGTCATCCGGGCCCAGCACCCGCACGCGGCCCGGCACGGGGGCGACCTCCACGGGGACACCGTGTGTCACCCGCCGGGCCTCCTCCGCGTTCACCCGGACCGCCGGCAGGTCCGTCAGCGAATCCGCCAGCGACACCAGCCGCGCTTCCACGGCCTCGCGCGACAGGGACGCCAGGTCCCCCAGCGGCAGCGCGCGCGCCAGCGTGAAGGGGCCGCTCATCGTGCGCCGCAGCGCCTCCAGGTGCGCCCCGCAGCCGAGCGCGCGGCCCAGGTCGTACGCCAGCGTGCGCACGTAGAAGCCCTTCGTGCACCGCACGGACAGCGTCAGCCGGTCCGCGGAGAAGTCGCGCAGCACCAGCTCGTGCACGGTGACGGTGCGGCTGGCCCGCTCCACCTCTTCACCCGCGCGCGCCAGCTCGTACAGCCGCTTCCCGGCCACCTTCACCGCCGAGTACATGGGCGGCACCTGTTCGAAGGTGCCCCGGAAGCGCGCGAGCACCGCCTCCAGCAGCGGGGCCGTCAGCGGGGGCACCGGGGCCTCCGCCGTCGGCTTGCCCTGGGCATCCTGGGTGTCCGTCTCGATTCCAAGCCGCACCACGGCGTCGTAGGCCTTGTCGCCCTCCGTGATGATGCCGGCGACCTTGGTGGCCTCCCCCAGGCACACCGGCAGCACGCCGGTGGCCATGGGGTCCAGCGTGCCCGTGTGGCCCGCCTTCTTCACCTTCAGCAGGCCGCGCACCTGGCGGACCACGTCGAAGGACGTGGGGCCCAGGGGCTTGTCGATGACGAGAACGCCGTCCATGAAGCGGGACCTACCAGCCTTCCTTGCCGCGCACCTCGCGCAGGAGCCGGTCGATCTTATCGCCCTCGCCCACCGAAGCGTCGAAGGCGAAGAAGATTTCCGGCGACACGCGCAGGTTGACCGCGGACGTCACCTCGCGGCGCACGAAGCCCTTGGCCGCCTCCAGGCCCTTCTGCGTGTCCGCCTTCTCCTGGTCCGTGCCCAGCATCGAATAGAACACCTTCGCCACCCGCAGGTCCGGCGACACCTTCACGCCGGTGATGGTGATGAAGCCGATGCGCGGGTCGCGCAACTCTCCCCGCGTCAGCAGGGCACCGATGGCCGCCTGGATCTCCTGCCCCACGCGCTCGGGTCGTGCATGCGTCGTCATTTCTTCTCCCAATCTCGCGGGTTGCGCAGCGCCCGGGCCTTCGCCCGCGCGTCGTCCAGCGTCAAGGTTCCACCTTCACCCGTGGGGCGGGACGTCCCGGGCCCGGGGCCCGCGCCCTCGTGCCGCTGGTCCCACGAGCCCAGCCCCTCCGCCTCCGCCAGCGAACGGTCGCTGCGCAGGAACCGGGCGATGGCCGCCTCCGAGTGCGCGTGCGCGTCCTCGGGGGACAGGTGGGCGTCCTCGTCCTCCGGCGCCGGCACCTTCGCCGGGGCGCGGAAGCCCGTGGGCCTCTTGTCGGAATAGAGCGTGTCCCCGAAGGCGAGGATCTCCGTCTCCCGGGCCATCAGCGGTGCGACGTACATCTCTTCGATGAAGTGGATGATCTTCTCCAGCTGCTCATCCACGTGCGGGCGCTCGTTGCCCACGACGGCCAGGGCCACGGACGCCTTCTGCCAGAGGTCCTGGTCGTCCACTTCGGCGACGGCCACGTTGAAGCGGGCCTTCACCCGGTCCGTCACCCGGCGGAGCACCTGCCGCTTGGACTTCAGCGAGGCGCTCTCCGGAATCTGGAGGGTGAGGCGTGCGACACCGACGAACATAGAGGTCCCCCAGGCCGGCAGCGGCCCTGAGCGCTCCATCCCCGCCAGGGCCCGCCGACGCTTCGTCCATCCCCCGGGAAAGGTGGGGCCTTCCCCGGGGTCCGTCGAGTGCGCCTCTCCAGGATGACGAGAGGCGCTGTCTCTCCGGCTTACGAGAGGCTCTGCCGGGTCTCCTCGATCTCGTAGGCCTCGATGATGTCGCCGGCCTTGAGGTCGTTGAAGTTCTCGATGCCGATACCGCACTCGAAGCCCTGCGCGACTTCCTTCACGTCGTCCTTGAAGCGGCGCAGCGACGCCATCTTCCCGGAGAAGAGCTGCTTGTTCTCGCGCATGAGGCGCACGAACGAGCCGCGCTTCATCACGCCGTCCAGGACGGCCGCGCCAGCGATGGTGCCCAGCTTCGGCACGTTGAAGGTGTTGCGCACCTCCGCACGGCCCAGCTTGCGCTCGGTGCGGATGGGCTCCAGGAGGCCCTCCATCTCCAAGCGAACCCCGTCGATGAGCTCGTAGATGATGGAGTAGCTCTGCAGCGTCACCTGCTGCGCCTTGGCCGCGGCCTCCGAGCCCGACTCCGGCTTCACGTTGAAGCCCAGCACGACGCCCTTGGAAGCGGCGGCGCGCATGACGTCGGTCTCCGTGATGGCGCCCACGCCCGCGTCGATGATGACCACCCGCACCTTGTGCGTGGTGAGCTTCTCGACCGCCTGGCGCACGGCCTCCGCGGAGCCCTGCACGTCCGCCTTGATGATGACGCGCAGCTCCTTGGGCCCGCCGCCCGCCTTCGTCTTGGCGAAGAGCTGGTCCAGGGACTCGCGGCTGACCTTGCTGAGCTCGGTCTGCCGCTCCTTCATGCCGCGGTGGTCGGCGATCTGCTTGGCCGCCTTCTCGTCGGAGACGACGTTGATGGCGTCACCCGCGGTGGGCACGCCGGACAGGCCGACGACCTCCGCGCAGTAGCCCGGCTTCACTTCCTTCACCGCCTCGCCGCGGCTGTTGTTCATGGCGCGGACGCGGCCGTAGTGCGTGCCGGTGACGATGGCGTCGCCCAGCTTGAGCGTGCCCTCCTGCACCAGCACCGTGGCCACGGGACCGCGGCCACGCTCCAGCTTCGCTTCCACGATGGCGCCCACGGACGGACGGGACGGATTCGCCGTCAGCTCGAGGACCTCCGCCTGCAGCGCCAGGTTCTCCAGGAGGAGATCCAGGTTCATCTTCGTCTTCGCGGAGACGGGCACCATGATGGTGTCGCCGCCCCACTCTTCCGGCACCAGCTCCTGGCTCGCGAGGTCCTTCTTCACGCGGTCGGGGTTGGCGCCCGGGACGTCCATCTTGTTGATGGCGACGACGATGGGCACCTCCGCCAGCTTCGCGTGCTTGATGGCCTCCACGGTCTGGGGCATCACGCCGTCGTCCGCGGCCACCACCAGCACCACGATGTCCGTCACGTTGGCGCCACGGGCGCGCATGGACGTGAAGGCCTCGTGGCCCGGGGTGTCCAGGAACGTGACGTCGCCGCGCGCGGTGGACACGCTGTACGCGCCGATGTGCTGGGTGATGCCGCCCGCCTCGCCCGAGGCCACGCTGGCCTGGCGGATGGCGTCCAGCAGGCTCGTCTTGCCGTGGTCGACGTGGCCCATGATGGTGACCACCGGCGGACGGGGACGCTCGTCCTCCGCCTTGGCCGCGACCTCCGGCAGGTAGTCCTCCACCTCGAAGCCGACGCGCTCGACCTTCCAGTGGTAGTCGGTGGCGATGAGCTCCGCGGTGTCGGCGTCCAAAATCTGGTTCGCCGTGGCCATCTTCTGCATGCCCATCAGCTTCTTGATGAGCTCCGCGGTGCGGATGCCCATGCGCTGACCCAGGTCGGAGACGCTGATGCCCTCCTGGAGCTTGATGACCTTCTTCTCCTCGGCCATCTGGGTGATCTGCGTCTTGGCGCCCTTCTTCGTGGGCTTGCGCTTCTTGCCGCGGATGGGGATCTGGATGCGGCCCCAGACCATGTCCGACAGCTCCTGCTTCGAGACGCTGGTCGTCTCAGGACCCGTGCGCTTGCGCTGGCCACGCTCCTTGTTCTTGGAGACGTCCACCAGCTCGCGGCCGCGGCCCAGGTGATCCGGGACGACCTTGTACTCGCGCTTCTCCGTGCCGAGCGCCGTGCGGCCCGGGGCCATGGGGTACTGCTTGGCCTGGGTCGTGGTGGGCGTGACGCGGCGGACCTGGATGAGCGGGCGCGAAATCACCACGGCCTGGGTGGCCGTGGGGCGAGCCTGGGCGCCCGGCGTGGGCGCGACCTGGGCGTGCGGGACGCCGCCGACCATGATGGTCGGACCGGTCGGCTGCACCGGAGCGCCCGTGCCACCCGCCGTGGGGGGCGAGGAAGGACGCACCGGCCCCGTCTGGCCCGGACGCGCCTGCATGGGCGCTCCCGGACGGTTCATGGGGGGAGAGCCCGGACGCCCCTGCATGGGCGCGCCAGGACGGCTGCCCGGCCCCGAAGGACCCCCCGGACGGCTGCCAGGACCCCCAGGCCCCCCCGGACGGCTGCCCCGGCGGCCCACCAGGGCGCCCGCCCGTGGAACCCGGACGCTGCACGTAGCCGGGACCTCGGGAGATGACCGTCGCGGACGTCGACGTGGAAGAAGGCGTCCGAGCGGTGGGCGGGACCGGCGAGCGCTGAGGGGCGTTGGGCAAGCGGGGACTCTCCTGCGTAGGACTGCGCGGTGTCGCCGTGGCCGGGGTCGGCTCGGCGGCCCGGGGCGTCTCCACCACGGCCGCGGGAGGCGGGGTCGGACGGCGGCGTCACGGGCGGGGTGGCGGTTGCCGCAACAGGCGG
>NZ_JBKGHJ010000361.1:0-9015 GCF_046520365.1 Corallococcus sp. 4LFB | reverse complement strand
CGCTTCGGCGGCGCGCGGGGCCTGGCCGGCCACGCGGTGGGCAACCTGCTCATCGCCGCGCTCGCGGAGCTGAAGGGTGACTTCCTGGAGGCGGTGCGGCTGTCCGGGGAGCTGTTGGGCGCGCAGGGCCAGGTGCTGCCCAGCACGCTCGCGTCGGTGCAGCTGGTGGCCCAGATGCACGACGACACGGAGGTCGTGGGCGAGCGCAACATCTGCCGCGCCCAGGGCCGCGTGCGCCGCGTGTCGCTCAGCCCCCGCTCGCCGCCCCCGGTGGACGGCCTGCTGGAGTCCATCTACACGGCGGACCTCATCGCCATCGGGCCGGGCTCGCTGTACTCGAGCGTGCTGCCCAACCTGCTGGTGGACGGCGTGGCCCAGGCGCTGAAGGAGACGCGCGCGCTGAAGGTCATGGTGGCCAACCTGATGACCCAGCCGGGTGAGACGGACGGCATGAACTGCCTGGACCACGTGCAGGCCGTCATCGACCACGTGGGGCCGGTGCTGGACGCGGTGCTCGTCAACGGCCGGGCGCCGTCGGAGGAGTCCATCCAGCGCTATGCGCGCAAGGGCTCCTACATGGTCACGGCGGAGACGCGGGAGCTCTTGTCCTCCGGCGTGATTCCGGTGCAGGCGGACCTGCTCAAGGAGGGGTCCAAGATCCGACACGACAGCCGCAAGGTCGCCGCCTGCCTGCTGAAGATGGCGCGCAGCGGGTTGTAGGCCGCCCTGGCCATCACCACCTTGGGGCCCGCGAACATGGAAGCCATCAAACTGCAAGCCAGCCCGCAGGTCGTGGAAGTCAACGACCGGGCGGCCTTCATGACCCTGGAAGCCGAGTGGAACCAGCTGGTGGAGACGACCTCCAACGAGCTGTTCTACCGGCACGAGTTCCTGCGGCTGTGGCTGGACAACTTCGCCGCCGGGGCGCGCATGCGCGTGCTGCTGCTGCGCGGCGAGGACGGAGCGCTCACCGGCGCGCTGCCGCTGGTGGAGGAGCGCACGTCCCTGTACGGCGTGCCGGCGCGCCAGCTCACCTCCGCGGCCAACGCGCACTCCTGCCGCTTCGACGTGCTGGCGCGTGAGCCGGACGCCGCGGCCCGGGCCTTCCTCTCGCACCTGCGCCGGACGGGCGGCTGGGACGTGCTGCGGCTGACGGACGTGCCGGACGGCGGCGTGGGCTTCCGCCTGCTGGAGGCCGCGAAGCAGGGCGGCCTGCCGGTGGGCGAGTGGGAGTCGCTGAACTCGCCCTACGTGCCCTTGCCCGCGAAGAAGGACGCGTACTTCGCGAAGCTGCCGTCCAAGTTCAAGGCCAACTGCCGCCGCCGCCGCCGCAAGCTGGAGGAGAAGGGGAAGGTCACCTTCGAGCGCGTCACCGGCGGCCTGGACCTGGAGGGCACGCTGGAGGAGGGGCTGCTGCTGGAGCAGAGCGGCTGGAAGGGCGCGAATGGCACGGCCATGGCGCAGGACGCGAAGACGCGGGGCTTCTACACGGAGCTGGCGCGGGACTCGGCCTACCGCGACCGGCTGGCGCTGTACTTCCTGCGCCTGGACGGGCGCGCGGTGGCGTTCCAGTACGGCCTGGAATACGGCGGGCGCTACTTCCTCTTGAAGCCCGGCTACGACGAGCGCCTGAAGGAGTGCAGCCCGGGGCAGCTCCTCATGGAGGAGGTGCTGGGGCACTGCCTGGAGCGCGGGCTGACCGAGTTCGATTTCCTGGGGCCGGACATGGTGTGGAAGCGCGACTGGACGGATCAGGTCCGCAGGCACACCTGGCTCTACGTGTTCAACGACACCGCCTTCGGCCGGGCCCTGTGCGCGGCGAAGTTCCGGTGGGTGCCGGCGGCGAAAGAGGTGGTGGCGCGATGGAAGCGGTGAAGACGACTGACAAGCTGTTCGTTCCGTCCCTGCCCACGCTGTGGCCGGGCATGCTGATGGCCCCGCCGCGCCCGGGGGCGCTGCCGCCGTTCTCGTCGCCCAACGCGCGGTACTTCTACTTCGCGCGCAACGCCGTCTGGCTGACCATGAAGATGCTGCGCCTGGACGGCGGCGAGGTGCTGATGCCCGCCTACCACCATGGCGTGGAGGTGGAGGCCGTGGTGGACGCGGGCGCGACGCCGCGCTTCTACCGCGTGGGCAGCCGCTGGGACGTGGACGTGGCGGACGTGGCGAAGCGGATTACGCCCAAGACGCGCGCGCTCTACCTCATCCACTACGCGGGCTTCCCGGGGCCTGTGGACGCCATGCGCAAGCTGGCGGACGAGCACGGCCTCCCGCTGATTGAGGACTGCGCGCTGTCCCTGCTGTCGTCCGACGGCGCGACGCCGCTGGGCACCACGGGCGACGTGGGCATCTTCTGCCTCTACAAGACGCTTCCGGTTCCCAATGGGGGTGCGCTGGTCGTCAACGGCAAGCGCTCGTACAGCCTGCCGGAGCCGCCCGCGCCGCCGGTGGCGTCCACCTTCAGCCACACCGTGTCCGCGCTCCTCCAGAACCTGGAGCTGCGCGGCGGGGCGGTGGGCCGCGGCCTGCGCGGCCTGGTGCGCTCGGTGGGGCACGGCACGGTGAAGGCCGCGAGCATCGAGCGCGTGGCCACGGGCACGCAGCACTTCGACCGGCGGCACGTGGACCTGGGCATGAGCCCGCTGACGAAGCGGATTGCCCTGGCGCAGGACCTGGAGGGCATCGTCGAGGCCCGGCGCCGCAACTACTTCCTCCTGCTGGGCCGGCTGCGCGACGTGTCCCCGCCGCTCTTCAACCAGCTGCCCGCGGGCGTCAGCCCCCTGTTCTACCCGATGGTGGTGCAGGACAAGGAGACGCTGCTGGCGAAGCTGCGCGAGAAGGGCATCGACGCCATCGACTTCTGGAAGCGCTTCCATCCCGCGTGCGACCCGACGGAGTTCCCGGAGGTCGCGCAGCTGCGGCGCACCCTCCTGGAGATTCCGTGCCACCAGGACCTGTCGCCGGAGGTGATGGGGCAGGTGGCGGAGGTGGTCCGGGAGGCGCTCAAGTCCGAGCGCCGTCCGAGCAAGCGCGCGTCGTGAGGGAACAGGAGCTGGCTCCCGGGTTGCAATGGTCCCCGGGGGCCGGGGCAGTGCTTCGGGAAAGGCATCGGGGTGACGCGGTGATCCGCGAAGACGAGTTGACGTCGGGTCCAAGGATGACGCCGCGGCTGGACGTGGCGGCGGTGGGAAGTGCCTCCCAGCTGGCGGGGATGCGGGCGGAGTGGAACGCGCTGCTGGACGCGAGCAACGCCGGTCCGTTCAACGCCTGGGAGTGGCTGTATCCGTGGTGCCGGCGCATCGCGCCCGAGGTGCGGCCGCTGGTGCTGACGGCCCGCGACAGGCTGGGCACGCTGGTGGGCCTCCTGCCGCTGGGGCTGGAGCACCGCTGGGTGAACGGCATGCGCGTGCGGCGCCTGGGCTTCCTGGGTGAGACGCACGTGGGCAGCGACTACCTGGACGTGGTGGCGCGCCAGGGCCGCGAGGCGGAGGTGGCCCGGGCGTTCTTCAACGTGCTCCAGGGGCTGCGCGATGAGTGGGACGTGCTGGACCTGACGGACCTGCGCGAGGGCTCGACGACGCTCGGCGTGGCGCGCGAGGTGTTTGGCGACGTGCGCGTGTCGGAGCGCTACGTGTGCCCGTACGAGACGCTGGTGCCGGGCGAGCCGTTCGACGCGTTCCTCAAGCGCACGGGCCGCCGGGACAACTACCTGCGCCGGCGCAAGTGGCTGGAGAAGCAGGACGGCTACCGCATCGAGCGCACGGAGGCGCCGGGCCAGCTTGCCGGGCCGATGACGGACTTCTTCCGGCTGCACGCGCTGCGCTGGTCCTCGGACGGTGGCTCCCAGGGCATCAAGGGCGCGGGCGTGGAGGCCTTCCACCGGGACGCGACGCAGTGGCTGGCGGAGCGGGGCCGGCTGCGGATGTACACGATGAAGGTGGGCGGCCAGGCGGTGGCGTCCGTGTACGGCATCCTGCATGGCCAGACGTTCGTGTACTTCCAGTCCGGGTATGACCCGGCGTGGCGCAACCGCAGCGTGGGCCTGGTGCTGGTGGGCGAGACGTTCAAGGACGCCATCGAGATGGGCCTGACGGAGTACGACTTCCTGCGAGGCACGGAGACGTACAAGTCCGACTGGGTGACGAAGCAGCGCCAGACGGTGTCGCTGCGCGCGCACGGCGCGGGGTTCGCGGGCGAGTGGTTCACCCGCTCCGAGGAGTGGGCCCGCCAGACGCGCAACGCGGTGAAGGGCGTGCTGTCGGACGAGCTGGTGGAGAAGGTGCGCCGCTTCCGCCGTCGCAAGGCCGCGGTGGATTGACGCCCGGTGGCGCACCAGCGGATCCTGGCGGGTGCCATGGAGAAGCTGCGCTGCGCCATCCTGGATGACTATCAGGGCGTTTCGATGAGGCTCGCGGACTGGTCGTCCGTGAGCGCCCAGGTCGAGGTGACGGTGTTCCGCGAGCACTTCTCCGGTGAGGGGGAGTTGGTCGCGGCGCTGTCGCCGTTCGACATCCTGGTCGTGATGCGGGAGCGCACGCCGTTCCCGAAGGCGCTGCTTGAACGACTGCCACGGCTGCGATTGCTGGTGACGTCGGGGATGCGGAACGCGTCCATCGACCTGGCGGCGGCCAAGGCGCGCGGCGTGACGGTGTGCGGAACGGCGAGCGCGACCGAACCTCCCGTGGAGCTGACGTGGGCGTTGATCTTGGCGCTCGCGCGGAACGTGGTGGGGGAGAGCACGGCGTTCCGGCAGGGCGGCCCGTGGCAGCACTCCGTGGGCGTGGACCTGCATGGGAAGCGGCTGGGGCTGCTGGGCCTGGGGAAGATTGGCGGCCGGGTGGCGCGCGTGGGCGCCGCGTTCGGGATGGACGTGGTCGCGTGGAGCCCGAACCTCTCGGATGCGAGGGCCGCTGAAGTCGGGGTGACGCGGGCCCCGTCGAAGGAGGCGCTCCTGGAGACGAGCGACTTCGTGTCCATCCACCTGGTGCTGGGGGAGCGCTCGAGAGGGCTGGTGGGGCGCGCGGAGCTCGCGAGGATGCGGTCCACGGCGTACCTCATCAACACGTCGCGCGCGGCCATCGTGGAGCAGGCGGCGCTCGTGGAAGCGCTCCAGCAGGGTGTCATCGCGGGCGCCGCGGTGGATGTCTTTGAAACGGAGCCGGTGCCCGCGGATGATGTTTTGCGGACACTGCCGAACCTGCTCGCGACGCCGCACCTGGGCTACGTGTCCCAGGGGAACTACGCGACGTACTTCCGTGAAGCCGTGGAGGACATCCGCGCGTTCCTCGACGGGGCTCCCATCCGCGGGCTGGGGTAGGGCTCAGGGGAGGTTTTCTGGCCTGCTGGTGAACAGCGCGTGGAAGAGCGTCGTCTTCGGAGGGGACTTCCAGTCCACGAAGACAGGCGCTGGATGGTTGGCGATGTCAGGGGGCAGCAGGCTCAATCCCATCGTGGACTCCATGAGTCTCGCCATCGTGACCGCGGGCTCTACGGCGGGAGGCTCCAGATCGAGCTGCCGGAAGACCCGGTCCTCGCCGTACTCAAATAGGACGCGATACACGGTGTAGACGGGGGCGATGACGCTGGCGCAGCCGACGTAGACCCAGCCCAACCCGGGGGCCTCACGCGAACGTCCTGGATAGACGGCGCACCAAAAGCACGCATTCGAAGGCGTAGTGATGTCTCCAATGGTGTCCTGTGGAAATGCCTTCTCGAGTTGGTCAATCAATGCGTCCCAGGGACCAGGCTCTGCGAGCTTCGGGCGCCAAAGCACATGGAGTCGATGTGCCTCGGGCCCGGGCTCCAGATTGGGGTCTTCATGCGAGGGCCAGTAGGTCCGCGCAATCGCCAGCAACTCCTCGGTGGATGGAACCATGGGCTACATGCCTCCGCTGGTGGTTGGCCCCGGGGGTGTCACCACCACGGGCTCAATTCCCTGGGCACAGATCTTCGTGACGTGTGCGCCCTTGATGGCGGTGTTGAGCGTCAGGTCGTAGAAGGTCTTGAATTCCTCGCAGGCAATTCCGGTAGGCGTGGCTGGCGTCGCACCAGCAAAAGTGGTCCTGGCTGCCTGATTCGCGCAGCTCGCGGAGAGGCTTTGGGCTTGCTCCATCGAGATCGCTCCCTGCGCACTGTTGGCGATGGGCATCTCCACGCCGAACTTGCAGTAGAACAACTCTCCCGTGTCACGGGCGATGCCGACGTGGAGGCAGGCTGCCATCCATCCACCCGGCTTTTTCCCGCGCTGCTTCACCACTTCATGAAAAACGAAGTGACGGGGGCGCAGCGCGCCCTCCACATACGTCGCGGAACCGCCTGTCGCGCAGGCGGATGACAACGCGACGCCGCACAGCGCGACAGCGGCCTTCCAGAAGCCGGATGCACCCATGGCCCACCTCCAGGGGTGACACACTTCGCGGGCCGGCCTCCCGGCCCCTCACGACGTGCAGCCTACCGCTACTGCTGCGCGACCTCCGCGCGCAGCTGGGCGATGGCGGGGGCCAGCTGCGGCGGCTGCATGTTCTTGGGCACTTCCACCGTGAAGCGTTCAAAGTGCGCCAGTGCTCCTGCCTTGTCGCCCCGGCGCAACGACAGGCCGCCCAGGAAGATGAGCGCCTCCTGCGCGTCCGGCCACGTGTCCACCAGCTCCGTCAGCTCCTGCTCCGCGCCCTGGAGGTCGCCCTGCGACGCCGCGCGCAGCACGCCCCGGTGCACCCGCAGCTCCACGTTGAACGGATCCACCGCCAGGCCCTTCAGCGTCACCTTCAGCGCTTCCTCGAACTGCTGCTGGCGGATGAGCTCGTGGCTCAGCATCGACGCGGCCTCCACGTCGCCCGGGTTCGACGCCAGCCGCTGACGCGCCTGCTCCAGCTCGTCGTCCTGCTGGGGCATCTCCTGCTGCTGCATCTGGGCCATGCCCGGCGGCGTCACGCCCGTGCCCATCTGGCCTTCCTCGCGCGGCTTCTGCTCGGACACCAGCAGGTAGCCCAGCCCGCCGAAGAAGACGACCACGCCCGCGCCCCACATCGCGCCCACCAGCTGCGGGTTGCGCGACGCCCAGCCCGTGGGCGCCGGCACGTTGCGCGCGGGCGCCTTCTCTCCCGCCGCCTGCCGCTTCTGGTGCTCGTCCTTCGCGCGCAGCGCGGCGGCCGCTTCCTTCTCCAGCCGCGCCTTCTCCGCCGTGTAGTGCTCCGCGGTGAAGTGGTGCTTCTCCGCCTCCAGCGTGCGCAGCTGCTCGATGAGCGACTGCGCCCGCTGCGCCAGGTCGTCCACCGTGCCGTCCGCCTTCGGCGACGGGTCCGGCAGCGCGCTCCCCGTCTTCATCTTCATGTAGAGGAGCCACGCGGCCGCCAGCACGAAGGCGACCGACAGGACGATGATTCCGGGCAACCAGTTGGTGGGCTCGGGCTGCATGGCTTAGCGCTCCAGCTCCCGGCGCACGGCCTGGAGATAGGGGTCCGCGTCGTCGGTGGACGGCGCGGGAGTGGAAGGGGAGGGGGCCGGCGCGGCTTCCGCTGGCGCGGCGCCCTCGGGCAGGGGCTGACGCTGCTTCAGGATGACGAAGAGGCCGCCCAGCACCAGCGCGACGGGCCCCAGCCAGACGAACCAGTTGAAGCCCTCCGCGCGCGGCTCCAGCAGCACCCACTCGCCGTAGCGCGCCACGAAGTAGTCGACGATCTCCGTGTCCGTCTTTCCGTCCGCGACCAGCTCGCGCACCTTGTCCAGCTGCGCGCGCGCCATGGACGACGGGCTGTCCGCCACCGACAGGCCCTGGCACACCGCGCAGCGCAGCTTCTTCGCCAGCTGCTGCACCCGCGCCTCCTGGGCCGGCGCGAGCGGATCACTCGCGGCCTGCTGCGGCGCGAACTGCCCCGTGGCAAGGCTCAGGGCGAGGGTCAACGAGACGAGGACGGCATTCATCGGGGGCTCCAGCGGGGGCCGTCCCTAACTACCGCCCCCTGACGGGTATTGCACAGGGAAACCTGGGCCGCACGCCCGCCGTCCGGGCAGCCCTTCCGTGTGTCGCTGAAAGGCCTAGCCCCGGTAGCCCGAGTCGGGCTCGGTCTCCAGGTCCTGGTCCGGGTCGTAGGGGTCGTCCTCCGGGGGGAGCAGCCCTGGCGGCTCGTCGCGGCCCAGTGCGTGGCGCACGGCATGAACGCCCACCGCCCCCAGGCCCACGAGGAACGCGAACGGCCCCACCGCGAGCTTCACCCCCGCGAGCGCCCAGAGCAGGCTCACGCTCACCGCGCCCACCGGCACCCACCGCAGCCAGGCCGGGCGCTCCACGTCCGGACGCAGCGCCGCGAGCACGAGCAGCGACAGGAGCGCCAGGAGCGGCAGCTCCGACAGCGGCAGGTCCCAGCCCGAGTGCGACGCGGCGCCGCCCCCCTGGCTGTAGAGCGAGTCATCCGAGGGCCGCGTCGTGGGCAGCACGCGCAGCTCCGGCGGGGCGCACGCACGCTCCCCGGCACCGGCGCGTTGTCCGGCAGGCTCGACCCGTCCGCCATCACCTTCCCCCAGGGAAGGAACAGCGCCACCACGCACACCGCCACGCCCGCCAGCGCCAGCACCCGGGGAAAGCCCAGCAGCGAGCGCGGGTCGAAGTCGCGGCCCACGCCGTCCGGCTCCGCGATGACCAGCTTCCACTGCTCCACGGCGATCAGCAGCGTGCCCGCCGCCCACAGGGCAAGAGCAGGTTGAAGCCCGACAGCAGCCGCACCGTCAGCGCCACGAGCAGCAGCGTGAACGCGGCGGGGACCTCCGGCCGCAGCAGCACCAGCGGCACGTGGTCCACCCAGCCCGGCGCGTTGCCGTCGCGGCGCAGCTCGCGCGCGACCAGCGCCACGCTCCCCACGAGCGTCAACAGCGTGCCCAGCACGCCCACGCTGGGGAAGAAGGGGAGGATGGACAGCACCAGCGAGAACGTCACCAGCCCCACGCCCACCACGCTCTGCGAGTGGCCCGGCACGTCCTTCAGCCAGCGCGGGCCCGTGTAGGGATCCTCGTCCTCGTACG
>NZ_JBKGHJ010000360.1:0-9061 GCF_046520365.1 Corallococcus sp. 4LFB | reverse complement strand
AGGCGGGGTCGGCGCCGGGGGAGCGGCGCTCGGCGCGCTCGGGCGGCAGCGAGGGCTGCTCGTCGGAGGCGTCGTCCTCCTCGGGCGGCTCGTCGCGGGTGAGCTTCTTCTCCAGCTTCTCGCGGTCCTTCTGCTCCTTGAGCGCCTTCTTCGCGTTGGCGAGCTGCTCCTTCTCGTTCTGCCGGGCCAGGCGCACGGCCTCCTCGGCCAGGGCCTCCGCCTCGGCGGCCTCGGCCTCGGCGGCCAGGCGCTCGGCTTCGGAGAGCTCCTCCTCCTCGGCCTCCAGCTCCGCGAGGAACGCGGCCTCCTCTTCCTTCTCCTGCGCGAGCCGCTCCTGGCGGGCCGCGTAGTTGACCTTCTGCTGCTCCCAGAAGACGTGCGCGGCCTCGGAGACGCGGCGGCCCAGCACGGTGAGGCCGGCCCACACCAGCGAGCACAGCTTGAAGAACGTGTACTGGGTGCCGACGATGAGCGCCGCCGCGCTGATGGCGGTGACGAGGATGATGGTGCCGACGGTGGAGAACATCCCCTCCATCAGGCCGCCCAGGCTGGCGCCCAGCGCGCCGCCGGGCGGGTGGGCCCAGCCCTTGTCCTTGGCGAACATGAGCTGCGCGAGCACGGACACGCTGCAGGTGAGCAGCGCCAGGGAGATGATCTGCGGCATGCGGCGCCGCTCGCGGTTGCCCACGAAGAGCACCACGGCGGTGTAGATGCCACCCGCGGGGATGAGGTAGGCGCACACGCCCAGCGCGCCGCGCAGGGTCTCCGCGATGAGGTGGCCCATGGGGCCCACCGCGTTGTGGAAGCCGGGCCCCACGCGGTCATGCGCGTCGAACGTGGCGACCGCCAGCAAGGCCAGCAACGAGGCGGCCAGGATGAAGACGCCGATGAGCGCCCGCTTGGCGGGGCTCGCCGCGCCCGGCGCCTTCATCTTCTTGTTGTTGAGCGCCTTGCGGCGCGTCGCGATCTCCTGCCGGGAGAGCACCGCCTTTTCCCCCCGGCCACCCTTCTTTGCCGCTGTCATGGACCCCTGTTCCCTCTGCCCGATTCCAGCCGCGTAGCGAGCTGTAGCAATCCGCCCGGCGAGAATAGGGAGGGAGGGAGCGGGGTCAATTTTCCGGCAGGCGTCCAAGGGGGCCCCGAGGGGGCGGGACAGGGCCTACATTTCGGGCGCGTCCGCGCGGCGAGAGGGTATGGTGCCTGCCGCCAAGGAGAACCCGAGAACATGTCCGACCTGAGCCCCGACAAGCCCTCCCACAACGAAGACGACTACTTCGCGCGCGAGGAGATTGAAGCCAAGCGCAAGCTGGCCCTCGAGCAGTCCAAGGAGATGGCCGCGCAGCAGCGCGAGTCGCTCAAGCAGCTGCACTACATGAAGTGCCCCAAGTGCGGCATGGACCTGCAGACGCTCAAGGACGGCAACGTGGAGCTGGAGAGCTGCTTCAACTGCCACGGCGTCTGGCTGGACGCGGGCGAGCTGGAGCAGGTCATCAAGCAGCATGGCCACGAGGGCAGCGGCAAGGTGATGGGCGCCATCCTCAACCTGTTCAAGCGCACGCCGTCCGTGTCGTCCCCGTAGCACCGGAGTCCAGAGGAGGAGGCTTCCCATGGCCCTCACGCTCGAGCAGGTCCGGCACGTGGCCACCCTGGCGCGGCTGTCGCTGACGCCGCAGGAGGAGGAGCGCTACGCCACCCAGCTGTCCGCGGTCCTGGACGCGGTGGCGGAGCTGGAGGCGCTCGACGTGAGCCAGGTGGAGCCCACCTCCCACGCGACGCTCGCGTCCTCGCTGTTGCGCGAGGACGTGCTGCGTCCGTCGCTGCCCCCGGAAGCAGGGCTCGCCAACGCGCCGGCGAAGGTGGGCACCGCCTTCGCGGTCCCGAAGATTTTGGAGTAGCCCGCCATGTCGTCGCTCACCGACCTGTCGATGCTGGAGCTGGCGGCGAAGCTGGCCTCGCGGGAGGTGTCCTCCGTGGAGGCCACCCGCGCGAGCCTCCAGCGCATCGCCCAGGTGGACCCGAAGGTGCGCGCCTTCCTGCGCGTGGACGAGCCCGGGGCGCTCAAGGCCGCCGAGGCCAGCGACGCGCGCCGCAAGGCGGGCAGCCCTCTGAGCGCGCTCGACGGCGTGCCCGTGGGCCTCAAGGACATCTTCCTCACGGAGGGCGTGGAGACCACCTGCGCCTCGCGCGTCCTGGAGGGCTTCGTCCCGCCCTACGACGCCACCGTGGTGCGCCTGCTGAAGGACGCGGGCCTGCCGCTCGTGGGCAAGCTGAACATGGACGAGTTCGCCATGGGCTCGTCCAACGAGTCGAGCGCGTACTTCCCCACCCACAACCCGTGGGACCTGACGCGCACGCCGGGCGGCTCGTCCGGAGGTTCGGCGGCGGCGGTGGCGGCGCGCGAGGTGTTCGGCGCGCTGGGCACCGACACGGGCGGCTCCATCCGCCAGCCCGCGGCGCTCACCAACACCGTGGGGCTCAAGCCCACCTACGGCCGCGTGTCGCGCTACGGCGTCATCGCCTTCGCCTCGTCGTTGGATCAGCCGGGCCCCATGGCGCGCACGGTGGGGGACACGGCGGCGCTGTTCCAGCTCATCGCGCGGCATGATCCGCTCGACTCCACCTCCGCGGACGTGGAGACGCCGGACTGCCTCACGGGGCTGGAGGACGGGGTGCGCGGCCTCAAGCTGGGCGTGCCGCGCGAGTACTTCGCGAAGGGCATGGACCCGGAGGTCGCGGGCACGCTGCGCGCGTCGCTGGAGGAGCTGGAGAAGCTGGGCGCGACGCTGGTGGACGTGTCGCTGCCGCACACGAAGTACGCGCTGACGACGTACTACCTGCTGGCCTCTTCCGAGGCGTCCAGCAACCTGGCGCGCTACGACGGCATCCGCTACGGGCAGCGGGCGAAGGACGCGCGCGGGCTCAAGGAGCTGTACACGCAGACGCGGGGGCAGGGCTTCGGCGCGGAGGTGAAGCGCCGCATCATGCTGGGCACCTACGCGCTGTCCGCCGGCTACTACGACGCCTACTACCTGCGCGCGCAGAAGGTCCGCACGCTCATCCGCGAGGACTTCACGAAGGTGTTCCAGCAGGTGGACGCCATCGTGTCGCCCACGTCGCCGGTGCCGGCGTTCAAGCTGGGCGCGAAGGTGGACGACCCGCTGTCCATGTACCTGATGGACGTCTACACGCTGCCGTGCAACCTGGCGGGCCTGCCGGGCCTGTCCGTGCCGTGCGGCTTCACGCAGGCGGGGCTGCCCATCGGCATGCAGCTCTTGGGGCGCCCCTTCGACGAGGCCCGCCTGCTCCGTATCGCCCGCGCCTTCGAGCGCGAGCACGACTTCTTCCGCCGCGCCGCCCCCGTCTAGCGGGCGCGACACAAGGGTGACACCGCCATGCCCCTGAGTGACTTCCAGACGGTCATCGGCCTCGAGGTCCACGCGCAGCTGCTCACGCAGTCCAAGATTTTCTGCGGCTGCTCCACCGCGTTCGGCGCCCAGCCCAACCACCACACCTGCCCGGTGTGCCTGGGCATGCCCGGCGTGCTGCCGGTGCTCAACCAGCGCGTGGTGGAGTACGCGGTGCGCACGGGCCTGGCGCTCGGGTGCACGGTGAAGTCCACGAGCGTGTGGAGCCGGAAGAACTACTTCTACCCGGACCTGCCCAAGGGCTATCAAATCACCCAGTACGACCAGCCCATCTGCGAGTGGGGCGAGCTGGTCATCGACACGCCCTCCGGGGAGAAGACGGTGCGCGTGCGGCGCATCCACCTGGAGGAGGACGCGGGCAAGAGCGTGCACGACGCGTCCGCGTCCGCGGGCCAGAGCCTGGTGGACCTGAACCGCGCGGGCGTGCCGCTGATGGAGATCGTCAGCGAGCCGGACCTGCGCGACGCGGACGAGGCGGTGGAGTACCTCAAGGCGCTGCGCGACGTGCTGGTGTACCTGGGCGTCAACGACGGCAACCTGGAGGAGGGCAGCTTCCGCTGCGACGCCAACGTGTCGGTGATGCCCAAGGGCTCCACCACGTACGGGCAGCGCTGTGAGCTGAAGAACCTCAACTCGTTCCGCTTCCTCAAGCAGGCCATCGAGTACGAGGCCGCGCGGCAGGTGGACGTGCTCGAGTCCGGCGGCAAGGTGGACCAGGAGACGCGCCTCTGGGACGTGAACAAGGGCGTCACCCGGTCGATGCGCTCCAAGGAGGACGCGCACGACTACCGCTACTTCCCGGAGCCGGACCTGCCGCCGCTCCTCGTGTCGGACGCGCTGCGGGACTCGCAGCGGCAATCATTGCCGGAGCTGCCGCGCGCGAAGCGCACGCGCTTCATGGGTGAGTACGGCCTGCCGGCCTACGACGCGCGCATCCTCACCGCCGAGCGCCCGCTGGCGGACTTCTTCGAGGCCTGCGCGAAGCACGTCCCGGACGCGAAGAAGCTCTCCAACTGGTTCCTGGGTGAGCTGAGCCGCCTGCTGAAGGAGGAGGGCACGCCCCTCTCCGCGCTGCGCTTCACCCCGGCGCAGCTGGGCGAGCTGCTGGCCACGGTGGAGAAGGGCACGGTGTCCGCGAACGCGGCGAAGGACGTGCTCGGGGAGATGTTCCGCACGGGCCGCGCGCCGGCGGACATCATCGCGGAGAAGGGCCTCGCGCAGGTGAGCGACGTGGGCGCCGTCGAAGCGGTGGTGGACGACATCCTCGCGAAGAACGCGGGCGAGGTGGAGAAGTACAAGGCCGGCAAGAAGAGCGTGTACGGCTTCTTCGTGGGCCAGGTGATGAAGGCCATGAAGGGCAAGGGCAACCCGGGCCTGGTCAACGAGCTGCTCAAGAAGAAGCTCGGGGACTAACAGGGCACGGTGACGTGGAGCACGTCCTCGCCGCGCGGATCCGCGGACTGGGCGAGCACGTGCACGTCGTCCGGCCCCCGGCGCTCCAGGATGAGCGAGGGCGCTTCGAAGGTGTTGTCGAGGAAGCCCCCGGTGAGCTGCGGGTTCACCGCGTAGCGCACGCGCTTCAGGGTGCGCAGCTGCGTGAAGAGGCCCTCGTTGAACCACTGCTCGCGGCGCAGCTGCGTCTCATCGGGCGCGTTGAAGGCCCAGGGCGCGTCCCAGCTCCAGGCGTTGGCGGAGGGCTGCGCGAGCACGTCCACGCCCAGCGCATCCAGGTACTGCGCGCACGGCACGAACCACGGCTCGCTGGACGTATGGGGCTCGCGGAAGCCGTCGTAGCAGACGAGCGTGCCCAGCTTTCCGAAGGGCGTGTCCAGCACGGGCAGGTCCTCCGGGCGGCCCGGGCTCAGGTGCAGCACGTCCTCCTGCGTGGGCACCAGGTTCACCTTGCGCGTCACGCCCACGCAGTGCCCGTCCGGTGAGAACGTGTAGCTGGTGTTGAACGTGCGCGCGCCCGCGGGTTCGTACTCGGGCGTGTCCGGGCCCAGGCGGTTGGAGGGCAGGAGCGCGCTGCCGGCCACCACCCACAGCCCGAAGTCGCGCGCGATGCCGGAGAAGGTCTCGTACATGGCCCGATGCACGCGGGGCGCCACCGTGGCGTAGAGGCACTCCTCCAGCGTCGGCGGATGGAAGGCGCGCCACGTGCGCAGCATGCCCCGCCACTCCGCGAGCGCCACGCGCGTCATCGCTCCGTTCGTCGTCTTGCGGCGGCGTACGCGCGACAGGTGCCCCATCAGCCCCAGCGCCGCGCCCACCATCTCCGGCCAGACGGCGAGCGCGGGGTTCAGCGGCCGGCCCGAGGCATCCCGGGGGCGCAACGCGTCCACGCGGGCGGCGAGCGCCCGGTGGTGCGCGGCGAACGTCTCCGGCGAGGCGTAGTCGTCGAGCGTGACGCGCGGCTGGATGGCGAACAGGTCGAGGGAGGTGGCCACGGTGCCGCGAGGATGGCACCGGCCTCCATGACGCGCGAGCCTCCCGGCGGTGGACCGTCAGGTTCCGGCAGTGCCACCGTCGAGGCCGTGCCCGGAGGCTCCATGACGCCCATGAAGAGGACGCTCCACGTCGAAGTGCACCCGTTCGTCGACGCGGCGGAGGCGCTCGCCGGCCGCGAGGTGAAGGCCCGGGGCGTCGGGCCCGACAACACCGTGTGGTGGCTCGCGGACGCGGAGGACGAAGGCGACGAGGTCCTCCACTTCGCGGACGGATGGGACACCTGGGAGCGGTTCGTGCTGCCTCGTGAGGCACCGGACTTCCACTACGTCCAGCCGCTTCCCGGCGATGAGGTGCTGCTCGTGAACGCGCGTTGCCGCTACCTCTCGGAGAAGCAGCACGAGCGCAACGCCCACGTCTATTCGCCGGAGGGCACGTTGCTGCGCGAGCTGACCCTGGGGGACGGCATCGCGGACGTGCAGACGACGACCGACGGGCAGGTCTGGGTCAGCTACTTCGACGAGGGCGTCCTCGGCAACCGCGGGTGGGGAGGATTTGGTTCGCGGCGGCCCATCGGTGCGGACGGCCTGGTGCGCTTCAATGCGCAGGGGCAGCGGCAGGAGAGCGACGTGCGGATGGCGCTGCCCGGGGTGCAGAGCATCCTGGACTGCTACGCGCTCAATGTCGCTTCGGAGCAGGAGACCTGGTTCTACAGCTACACGGACTTCCCGCTCGTGCGCATGCGGCCCGGTCAGTCCTCCACGGTCTGGGACTCACCCGTGCGGGGCGCGCACGCCATCGTCGTCAGCGACACGCACGTGCTGTTCGGGGGCGGCTACGACGACGCCTGCCAGCTCCAGCTCTTCACGCTGTACGACCGGGGCCACCAGCGGCTGAGCCCCGTGGCCCGCGTCGAACTCATGGACGAGACGGGCCGCGCGTGGCGGCCCTCGTGGCTCAAGGGCCGGGGGGCCTGGCTCCACGGCGCGGAAGGGACTCGCCACTTCCGCGTGCCCATGGAGGAACTGCTCGCCCACGCGGCGGCTACTTGAGGAAGCCCAGCTCGCGCAGGCGCTGCTTGAGGAACGCGTCCGCGGTGATGGGCGGGTGGCGCGCGGGGTTGTCCGGCGTCTCCGTCTGCGGCAGCGGCTTCAGCACGCAGTCGGAGTAGGGGTGCACGAAGAAGGGCATCGAGTAGCGCACGGTGTCCTGCTCCGTGCTGGGCGGGTTCACCACCCGGTGCGTGGTGGACGGAATGACGCCGTTCATCACGCGGCTGAGCATGTCGCCCGAGTCCACGACAATCTGCCCGCGCAGCGTGTCCACGGGGATCCACTCGCCGTCGCGCGTGAGCAGCTCCAGGCCTCCGGACGTGCCCTCGCACAAGAGCGTGATGAAGTTGATGTCCTCGTGCTCCGCGGCGCGCACCCCGCCCGGGATGAAGCGGTCCTTCAGGGGCGGGTAGTGGATGAGCCGCAGCACGGAGTTCCCATCCACCGTCATGTCGCTGAACGTGTTTCGCGCGATGCCCAGGTAGTCCGCCAGCGCCTGGAGCATCACCGTCGCCGCGTCGTCCAGCTCCCGGTAGAGCGTCAGCGTGTTGTCGCGGAAGGACGGCACCTCCTCCGGCCACACGTTGGCGCCATAGTCGTCGCGGTAGGGGTGGCCCACGGGCAGCTCACGGCCCACGTGCCAGAACTCCTTCATGTCCCCCACCTTGCGGTTCTTCGCGTGCTCCTGGCCGAACGCCATGAAGCCGCGCTGGCCCGGGCGCTCCGGCACCGCGTAGCGCGTCTTGGTGGACTCCGGCAGCTGGAAGAAGCGCTCCACGTCCGTGTACGTGCGGCGGATGAGCGCGTCGTCGACACCGTGACCTTCGACGGTCACGAAGCCGAACTCCTTGAGCGCGTCGCCAAACACCTGGACGAAGCGGGCCCGCTCCTCGGGGGTGCCGGAGCGGTAGTGGGACAGGTTCACGGTGGGGATGCGTCGGGCCGAGCGGGACATGCGCGCATCCTATCCGCGTGACACCTTCCTGACACGTCGCAGTCCGAAGCCCAACCGTCACCCCGGCCCAAGGGCTGGGGACCCTCCTCACTTTGCGACACCCACCCTTGGCGGCAGTGGATGCCGGGCTTCCGGGATGTGCAGATTGGGCGGGGAATTGGCCAGGGGGGCGCGGTATGGCCGAAGTCGCGAGGAACGAGCGCACGTGCACAGCGTGCGGGCGGGGACATGGCGAGGGGACGTCGTGCGACACGCTCGTCCGGCAGGCGGGAGGCGGCGCGGGCAAGGCCGTGGAGGCACCGGTCCCCCTGAACGCGGCGGAGGAGGTGGATCCGCTGGTGGGCACCCAGATGGGCAGCTTCCGGCTGGTGCGCCGGGTGGGCCGGGGCGGGATGGGGTCCGTCTACCTGGCGGAGCACGTGTCCATTGGCAGCCGCGTGGCGGTGAAGGTGCTGCACGAACACCTGACGCGCTACCCGGAGCTGGTGCAGCGCTTCCACGCCGAGGCCCGGGCGGTGAACCTCATCGGGCACGAGAACATCGTCAGCATCTTCGACCTCGACGCCTCCGCGCCCCGGCCGTACCTCATCATGGAGTTCCTGGAGGGCGCGCCGCTGTCGGCCTGGGTGGGGACGCCGCTGTCGGCCGGGGCGGTGGTGCCCATGCTCACCCAGGTGTGTGACGCGCTGCATGCGGCGCACGCGCGGGGCATCGTCCACCGCGACCTGAAGCCGGACAACATCTTCCTGGTGAAGCGCGGGCGGGGGATGCCGTTCGTGAAGGTGCTCGACTTCGGCATCGCGAAGCTGGTGGACGCGAGCATGCCGGAGACGGTGGCGGGCATCATCGTGGGGACGCCGGAGTACATGGCCCCGGAGCAGTCCCTGAGCCGGCGCCTGGACGGCCGCGCGGACCTGTACGCGGTGGGCGTCATCGCCTACCAGCTGCTCACCGGGCGGCTGCCCTTTCCCGACGAGGGGCTCACCGCCCAGCTCGTGGCGCACCAGACGCGGCAGCCCCCGGCCCCCCGCTCCATCTGTCCCACGGTGCCGCCCGCGCTGGAGGCGGTGGTGCTGCGCGCGCTGGCGAAGACCCCGGAGGAGCGCTTCCCCAATGCGCTCGCCCTGCGCGCCGCGCTGGAGCAGGCCCTCGCCCCGCGGACCCCGCCGCCGCGCGCGGCCGTG
>NZ_JBKGHJ010000035.1:0-30633 GCF_046520365.1 Corallococcus sp. 4LFB | reverse complement strand
GCTTCGGCGCCGGGGCGGACGGCGAGGAGGCCCTGCTGCCGGTGGGCGGGCAGTTCCGCTGGCGCCGGCAGGGCGAGCGGCACAAGTGGAACCCCGCCACCGTGGCGAAGCTCCAGGAGGCGGTGCGCGCGAACGACGCGGCGCGGTTCCAGGAGTACTCCCAGCTGGCGGACGACGAGACGCGCGAGCACAGCAACCTGCGCGGCCTCCTGGACGTGGTGACGGACGGCTGCACGCCGGTGCCGCTGGAGGAGGTGGAGCCCGCGCTGGAGCTGGCGCGGCGGTTCGTCACCGGCGCCATGTCCTTCGGGTCCATCAGCGCGGAGGCGCACGAGACGCTGGCCATCGCGATGAACCGGCTGGGCGGCAAGTCCAACAGCGGCGAGGGCGGCGAGGAGGCCCGCCGCTACACGAAGGACGCGAACGGCGACTCGCGCCGCAGCGCCATCAAGCAGGTGGCCAGCGCGCGCTTCGGCGTCACCGCCGAGTACCTGGTCAACGCGGACGAGCTTCAAATCAAGATGGCCCAGGGCGCCAAGCCCGGCGAGGGCGGCCAGCTGCCGGGCCACAAGGTGGATGAAAGAATCGCCCGCGTGCGCTGGAGCACGCCGGGCGTGACGCTCATCTCCCCGCCGCCGCACCACGACATCTACTCCATCGAGGACCTGGCGCAGCTCATCTACGACCTCCAGTCCGTCAACGCGAAGGCGCGCGTGAGCGTGAAGCTGGTGAGCGAGGTGGGCGTGGGCACCATCGCCGCGGGCGTCGCGAAGGCGGGCGCGGGCTGCGTGGTGGTGGCGGGCTACGAGGGCGGCACGGGCGCCTCGCCCCTCTCCAGCCTCCAGCACGCGGGGCTGCCGTGGGAGCTGGGGCTGGCGGAGACGCAGCAGGTGCTGGTGCACAACGGCCTGCGCTCGCGCATCCGCGTGCAGGTGGACGGCGGCCTGCGCACCGCGCGCGACGTGCTGGTGGCGGCGCTCCTGGGCGCGGAGGAGTTCGGCCTGGCCACGGCGAGCCTCGTGTCCGTGGGCTGCATCATGCTGCGCAAGTGCCACCTCAACACCTGCTCGGCGGGCATCGCCACGCAGGACCCGGCCTTGCGCGAGCGCTACCAGGGCACGCCGGAGAACGTGGTGAGCTTCTTCCTGCTGCTGGCGGAGGACCTGCGCCGGCACATGGCGAAGCTGGGCGCGCGCACGCTGGATGAACTGGTGGGCCGTGTGGACCTGCTGCGCCAGCGCGCGGCGGTGGACCACTGGAAGGCGCGCAGGGTGGACCTGTCCTCGCTGCTCGCCGCGCCAGCCGCGCCGGCCGCCGAGCCGCGCCACTGCCAGACGCCGCACCGCAAGGACGTGTCGGACCACCTGGACCACGAGCTGCTGGAGAAGGCGCAGTCCGTGCTCGCGGGCGGCCGCCGCTGATGCTGTCCTTGCCGGTGGCGAACACGCACCGCGCGGTGGGCGCCATGCTGTCCGGCGAGATTGCCCGCCGCCACGGCGCGCAGGGGCTGCCGGACGGCAAGCTGCGGGTGAAGCTGAAGGGCTCCGCGGGCCAGAGCTTCGGCGCGTTCCTCGCGTCGGGCGTGACGCTGGAATTGGAGGGCGACACCAACGACTACCTGGGCAAGGGGCTGTCCGGCGGACGCATCATCGTCTACCCGCCGGAGGGCAGCCGCTTCACGCCCGAGGAGAACGTGCTGGTGGGCAACACGGGGCTCTACGGCGCCACGGGCGGCGAGGTGTACCTGCGGGGGCTCGCGGGCGAGCGCTTCGCGGTGCGCAACAGCGGCGCGCAGGCGGTGGTGGAGGGCGTGGGCGACCACGGCTGCGAGTACATGACGGGCGGCGTGGTGGTGGTGCTGGGCCAGACGGGCCGCAACTTCGCGGCCGGCATGAGCGGCGGCACCGCGTACGTGCTGGACCGCGAGCGCACCTTCCGCGAGCGCTGCAACCTGGAGATGGTGGAGCTGGAGTCGCTGGTGGACGAGTCCGAAATCTGGCTCGTGCACGGGATGATTGAACGCCACCTGCACCACACCGGCAGCGCGCTGGCGCGGCGGGTCTTGGACAACTGGGAGCTGATGGTGCCGCAGTTCATGAAGGTGATGCCCTCCGACTACAAGCGGGTGCTCCAGGCGCGCAGGGCGGCGCGCAGGCCGCCACCGGCCGCGGGCGTGCAGCAGCTCCACGTCGTCGGCGGGGGGGCTTGAGCGATGGGCAAGCCCACGGGTTTCATGGAGTGGCCGCGCGTCCCCGCACCCAAGCGGGACAAGGCGGAGCGCCTGGAGGACTGGCGGGAGCTGCAGCTGCCGCTGGCGCCGGACGAGGCGAAGCGGCAGGCGGGGCGCTGCATGGACTGCGGCATCCCCTTCTGCCACCAGGGCTGTCCGCTGGGGAACCTCATCCCGGACTTCAACGACGCGGTGTACCGGGGCCAGTGGAAGGAGGCGTACCAGGTGCTCAGCCGCACCAACACCTTCCCGGAGTTCACCGGCCGGCTGTGCCCCGCGCCGTGCGAGGCCGCGTGCGTGCTGGCCATCGACCGGGACGCCGTCACCATCGAGCAGATGGAGAAGGAGATTTCAGAGCGCGCCTTCGCGGAGGGCTGGGTGAAGGCGAAGCCTCCCGCGCGGCGCACGGGCAAGCGCGTGGCCGTGGTGGGCTCCGGCCCCGCGGGGCTCGCGGCGGCGGCGCAGCTCAACGCGGCCGGGCACAGCGTGACGGTGTACGAGAAGGACGCTCGCGCCGGAGGACTGCTGCGCTACGGCATCCCGGACTTCAAGCTGGAGAAGGCGGTGCTGGACCGCCGCATCGCGCTGATGGAGGCGGAGGGCATCGTCTTCCGCGTCGGCGAGGACGTGGCGGCGGCTCCGGGCTGGCGCGCGCTGCGCGAGCAGTATGACGGCGTGGTGCTGGCCCTGGGCGCGCGCAAGGCCCGCGAGCTGGACGTGCCGGGCCGCGAGCTGTCCGGCGTGGTGCAGGCCATGGACTACCTGGAGCACCAGAACCAGGTGGTGACGGCGGGAGCACAGCCGGACGCGCGCCTGGAGGCGCAAGGCAAGCGCGTCATCATCCTGGGTGGCGGCGACACGGGCTCGGACTGCCTGGGCACGGCGCTGCGACAGGGCGCGGCGAACGTGATGCAGGTGGAGCTCTTCCCCGCGCCGCCGCAGGTGCGCGCGAAGGAGAACCCGTGGCCGCGCTGGCCGCTGGTGTTCCGCACGTCCTCCAGCCAGGAGGAAGGTGGAGAGCGCGCCTTCGCGATGATGACGAAGCGGCTGGAGGGCGTGGCCGGCCAGCTCAAGCGGCTGCACGCGGTGCGCGTGGAGGTGCAGCGCGAGCCGGGCGGCGCGCCCAGGCTGGTGGAGGTGCCGGGCTCCGAGCAGGTGTTCGAGGTGGACCTGCTGGTGCTGGCCATGGGCTTCACCGGCCCGAAGACGGACCGGCTGGCGGAGGAGCTGGGCGTGACGCTGTCGCCGCGCGGCACGGTGCGGGTGGACGCGAAGTTCGCCACCTCCGCGCCGGGCGTGTACTGCGCGGGTGACGCCAGCCGGGGCGCGAGCCTCATCGTCTGGGCGCTCGCGGACGGCCGCGAGGCGGCGCGCGCGCTGGACTCCTGGCTGTCCGGCACCGCCTCCGCCCTGCCCACGCGCGGCCAGGACTGCGCGTTCTAGGGGCCGCGCCCCGTCAGTGGACGCGGGCCGCGGGAGGCAGGAGGAAGTCGAGCCGCCGCTCCCGCAGCCGCGTCCTGAAGCCGGGGCGCATCTCCAGCAGCTGCTTCACCACCTCGACGTCGCGGATGGGGCCCACCGTCAGCGCCGGGGCCGGTGAGCCGGACGGCAGGTCCAGGGGCACGCTCCCGGCGAGCGCCTCCATCCGGGACAGGTAGCCCGCGTCCAGGTCCATGAACCATCCGCACGAGGTGCAGCCCGCCAGCTCCTGGAGCCGCTGGTGCCGGCGCAGCAGGTCCGCGAAGGGCCACGACGTCACCGCGGCCCCGAACTGGGCGTCCGGCACGACGAACATGAAGCCGCTGCCCCCACCCGTCAGGAACTTCGACTGCCGGGCCGGGATGCCCGACGTGGGGCTGACGTGCGTGAAGGCGAGGTTGTCCACGCCGGAGAAGTCATTGGTGCCCGTGTCCTTGAAGTGACAGCCATTGCAGGTGTTGGCGGAGAACTCCTTCCGCGCGCAGACCTCCGTGGCGTCGGTGGGCACCACGTTGAGCGCCGCCCAGTGCGTGGGCGGAGCCACCTGCGCGTTGGCGCCCAGGAAGGGCCTGCCGTTGAGCGTGCGCGGCACGACGAAGTTCGCGAAGCACCAGGTGGGCACCGTCACCGGCGGCTCGACGCCGTTCTTCACGGTCGTGCGCACGAAGGCGTCCACGTCGGGGTCCGTCCGGAAGTCGTGGGTCGCGTCATCGGGCGTCAGCGCCATCGTGTGGACGCGCAGACACCCGTTGGAGGGCTTGTCCTTGCCGGTGACGGGGTGCTGATCCACCAGCCGGAACTCCCGCAGCTCCCAGGGAAACCCCAGGGCGACCTCGTTGGTGCGGAGCTGGTTCAGCGCGTTCCCGTTGCCCTTGCCCGGAGCGCGGCCCCGGTGGACGACGCTCTCCGTCATCAAGGCCAGCCGCGCGCGGTAGGCCGGGTTGAAGGTGGCGTAGCTCCCCAGCCCGGCCCACTGCCGCGCCCAGCCGATGACCGCCGGGCACCCCTCGCCCGGCACGCCGTACTCGAAGATGACGGTGAACGGCTTGAGGTTGCAGGTCGCCTCCGTGCCGCCGTTTCCCCAGGGGGAGGGGCGCGTCAGCCCGAAGAGGAAGCGCAGCTCGCCCGGGTCGGACGGCCGGCCGGAGTCGTCCTCGGTGCCGCCCAGGTCGATGCGGTTGACGATGGCGAGCAGCCGGAAGGGCGCGATGTCCAGGTCCAGCGGCCTGCTGAGCATCACCTCCCAGCGGCCCGTGGAGGCGTTGAGCTGGAGGGACGAGGACGCGCCGCTGGCGGCGGCCCAGGGGGCAATCACCTCGTCATACATCTTGCGGCGCGCGGGCACCGTGTCGCCGTTGGACTGGAAGTCATTGAGCCAGAGCGACAGCCAGTTCAGCACGAAGGCCTCCGGGCGCGAACCGGACCCGTGGGCCATCTCCCGCATGAGGTGCGCGAAGGTCCACACCCCGCCCTTCGTTCCCGCGCCGGTGCACGGGTCCCACGTGCGCGCGGGGTCGAGCACCACGGCCGGGTCGCGGATCATCAGCGTCCGCTCCCACTGGGCCTGGGTGGAGGCTGGTATCTGGGGGCAGCTCGTGAACGGCGTCAGCGCGCCCTGCCCGAAGGCGTCGGCGTCCACGGGGAGCCCCTCGTAACGGGCAGCCGGGTGGCGGCCGTTGAACAGGACGGTCTCCCGGGTGGGCATGCCGAACTCGCCCGACGCCAGCCGGCGCTCGTTCTCCTCGCGGCGCTGCACCTCCGTGTCCGGCAGCTGCGAGAAGAGGGTGAAGAACTCCGGGCCAGGGCTCGCGGGAATCCTGCCCAGCCGGGCCAGCGTGTCGGAGCGGAACAGGACCGTGGGACGGTCCGGGTCCCCCACCACGCGCACCAGGCTGTCCGCGAGCACCCGGTTGGCCGGAGGCGGCAGCTTCACGTGCACCGCCGTCGTCTCCCCCAGCGGCGTGGGCTTCTCCAGCTTCTGGGCGAAGATTCTGGCGACGGACAGGCCCGACACGAAGGGCAGCTCGCCGATGCTGGAGACGGTGCCCCCCGGGCCGGCTTGCGCGTCATCCTGGGTGTCCCGCACCGGCGGCTCCTGCGCGGGCGACGGCTCCTTCGCGCATCCGCTGACCGCCAGCACCGCTCCCAAGAAGGCGATTCTCAAGTCCTTGCACTTCCGAAACATGCAGTCCCCCCGGCGAAGCCTGCCTTTTCCATCCATGGCAGGCATTGGCTCAACGCCGCGGGCGCTCGCGCATGTCCAGACGTCCGCTGCATGGCAGGCCCGAGTCGGGGCCCGGACAGGGAGCTGCCCGCGCGAATGATCAGCAGGGGCTCCGCCCATCCCCTTCCCGACAGGTTCCGGCCCGCGGGGCCCGCACGCCTGGAGCCCCAAAGCAGCCCGGGGCCCACCCGCGTGAAGCGAGGGGCCCCGTGACCACCGGAGTGACCGGGAGGATGCCGCTACGCGGGCACGGGCTCCGAGGGGACGGCGTGCTCCGGGGCGGTGGCCGTCGCGGTGGACGTGCTCGCGGCGGGCGCGGGCGGCGCGGGCACGGCGAGCGCCACGGTGGGGACCTCGCCCACGGTCTCTCCGTGCTGGCTCAGGTCCAGGCCCTCTTCCTCCTGCGCGGGGGTGACGCGCAGCGGGACGATGCGGTCCACGAGCTTGTAGAGGAGGTACGAGCCCACGAAGGAGAAGACGGACACGACGACCAGCGCCAGCAGGTGCATGAGGAAGGTGCGCGTGGTGCCGTAGAGGAGGCCCACGTCCTTGGCGAGCACGCCGGTGAGGAGCATGCCGACCATGCCGCCCAGGCCGTGGCAGGGGAACACGTCGAGCGTGTCGTCCAGCGCGGTGCGGCTCTTGAAGTGCACGGCGGCGTTGCTGACGAAGCTGGCGACGAGGCCCACCAGGATGCTCTGCCCCACGGTGATGAAGCCCGCGGCGGGCGTGACGGCGACCAGGCCCACCACCGCGCCCACGCAGGCGCCCATGGCGCTGGGCTTGCGGCCGCGCAGCCAGTCAAAGGCGATCCACCCGAGCATCGCGGCGGCGGAGGCCGTGTTGGTGGTGGCGAAGGCCAGCGTGGCCAGCGACGAGGCGGACAGCGCGGAGCCCGCGTTGAAGCCGAACCACCCGAACCACAGCATGCCGGTGCCGAGCATCACGAAGGGCACGTTGGCGGGCGCGTGCGTGGCGTGCGTCAGGTGCACCTGGCGGCGGCCCAGGACGATGGCGCCCGCGAGCGCGGCGAGGCCCGCGGACATGTGCACCACGGTGCCGCCCGCGAAGTCGAGCACGCCCCACTGGCGCAGGAAGCCCTCCGGGTGCCACGTCCAGTGCGCGAGCGGCGCGTAGATGAAGACGCTGAAGAGCACCATGAAGAGCAGGTACGCCTTGAAGCGCACGCGCTCCGCGAACGCGCCGGTGATGAGCGCCGGGGTGATGATGGCGAACTTGAGCTGGAAGAGCGCGAAGAGGAGCAGCGGCACGGTGGGCGCCAGGTCCGGGTGCGTCTCACCGCCCACGCCGCTGAACATGAAGAAGGTGCGCGGATCACCGATGAGGCCGTGGAAGCTGTCGCCGAAGCACAGGCTGAAGCCCACGACGACCCACAGCACGCTGATGACCGCCATGGCGATGAAGCTCTGCATCAGGGTGGAGACCACGTTCTTCAGCCGCACCATGCCGCCGTAGAAGAACGACAGGCCGGGCGTCATCAGCAGCACCAGCGCCGTGGCGGTGAGCAGCCACGCGGTGTCCGCCGCGTTGATGGGGCCGCCCTGCTTCACCTGCACCGCCGGGGCCACCAGGAGGCCCGCCACCGCCACGCCCACCAGCAGGACCATCGCCATCCACTTCTGCATCGCCGCACCTCTCCAGAGAGCTGACGCAACGCAGTGTAGGTCCGGGATAGGCTAATTTCAATCTACCGGATACTAGATTCCTTCGGATTAATGCTAAATTTTCAAGTCCGAAACCTAGAACTTCGGCAACCAGTGCTTTCAGCAGCAACCGCCCAGACGAGCGCCCGGCGGCTTCCCCGCCCATGACGCAGTGCATGGAGCTGCCCGACCAGGTCAGTCCTCGGAGTCGTCGGTACCCAGTTCTTCCGGCAGCGGGTTGTTCATCAGGGTGAGCCGCCCTGGGAGCCGGACCACGAGGAAGCCCTTGCCGTCGATGCGGATCTGCATGCCATCCTCGGCGTCACCGCTTTTGAGCCAGGACTCTGCTTCGTCCCGGGTCGGGAAGTCCCGTTCGACCTTGATCTTGAAGTTGGGGTCGAGGCGCTCCTGAAAGTACTGCGCGAAATCCTTCAGCTTGCCGAGCTCCTGAACGTAAAGCAGGCAGAATGCGGCGGTCTCAAACGCCTTCCACTCTCGAGAATCCTTCGATGTCTGATCCATCGCGGCCCCCAGGACTTCGAGGACATCCGTCACTTTGACTTCCGGTGTCTTGCTCACGGCACTGCCCTTTCAATCAGATGGGGCTCAGCACCAAGAGTCCCGCAGGCGCCACCGCAAGCGTGAACGCCATGCCCGCGACGACGACAACAGTTCCCAGTGCCACCTCAGCCTTGTGCTCCCTGAGCCAATCCAACGCTGCGGCCATGGAGGAGAAGCGCAGCTCCGGCCTGGCGGCCTGACGTTCCAGAGCCTCCTGCTCCTCAACGCACTTCATGAATTCTTCACGGCATGTCTTCGTGCAGTACTCATGGTGCATCGCTGAGTGCTTCGGAACGCTGGTGATAGGAGGCTTCCGTCTCCAGCACTTCTGGAAGCACTGCTTCTGCACCTCCCCGCAGTAGGCCTCAGCGCCAGAGCCTCCCGTGCCGGGCCCTTCCGCTGTCCCTACGCCCCGAGCATCCTCGGAGACGACATAGGTCTTCCGCTCGGGACGCTGGGTGTGTCCACAAGCAGCGGCCATCATCACCGCGAGGACGAAGAAGGCCCCGGCGCAAGAACCGGGGCCTGCGTGCCGGACGCTGGGGTTCATGGGGAGTGACTCCACCTCCGACCCCCAAACGTCTTCAAGCCGTGACCGCCGCCTGTCCTGCGCCGGTCAGTTCACCTGCGCGAGCGGCCCATCGACTTCCGCGTCCTGGCCACTACCTCCTGTCCAGGATGCGTCCCTGTCCGTCGATCGCGTAGACGGCGCCTCCATCCAGGATGGGCTCGTTCAAGCCACAGCGCGACGGTTGCGGAGAGAACCACACGAAGAACAGGTCGTCTCCCGACTGGAGGACATGGGTGTCGTAGGAGCTTCTCCTGGAAAGACACTGCGCCATGCGCTTGTCGGGATCCTGGGTCTGGAGCTCCGAGCCCGGAGGCAGGAACTCGTTCATCGCGACCTCCAGGGCGGCCATCATGGGACCCTCCAGGTGAACACCTTCCTTGAAGGAGTTCGGGAAAACCACGGCGGATGCCTCTCAAACCGCACGCGTCCCACTTCAGCGCAGGCGGTCCAACGCGGCTCAGTCCTCGGAGTCGTCGGTACCCAGTTCTTCCGGCAGCGGGTTGTTCATCAGGGTGAGCCGCCCTGGGAGCCGGACCACGAGGAAGCCCTTGCCGTCGATGCGGATCTGCATGCCATCCTCGGCGTCACCGCTTTTGAGCCAGGACTCTGCTTCGTCCCGGGTCGGGAAGTCCCGTTCGACCTTGATCTTGAAGTTGGGGTCGAGGCGCTCCTGAAAGTACTGCGCGAAATCCTTCAGCTTGCCGAGCTCCTGAACGTAAAGCAGGCAGAATGCGGCGGTCTCAAACGCCTTCCACTCTCGAGAATCCTTCGATGTCTGATCCATCGCGGCCCCCAGGACTTCGAGGACATCCGTCACTTTGACTTCCGGTGTCTTGCTCACGGCACTGCCCTTTCAATCAGATGGGGCTCAGCACCAAGAGTCCCGCAGGCGCCACCGCAAGCGTGAACGCCATGCCCGCGACGACGACAACAGTTCCCAGTGCCACCTCAGCCTTGTGCTCCCTGAGCCAATCCAACGCTGCGGCCATGGAGGAGAAGCGCAGCTCCGGCCTGGCGGCCTGACGTTCCAGAGCCTCCTGCTCCTCAACGCACTTCATGAATTCTTCACGGCATGTCTTCGTGCAGTACTCATGGTGCATCGCTGAGTGCTTCGGAACGCTGGTGATAGGAGGCTTCCGTCTCCAGCACTTCTGGAAGCACTGCTTCTGCACCTCCCCGCAGTAGGCCTCAGCGCCAGAGCCTCCCGTGCCGGGCCCTTCCGCTGTCCCTACGCCCCGAGCATCCTCGGAGACGACATAGGTCTTCCGCTCGGGACGCTGGGTGTGTCCACAAGCAGCGGCCATCATCACCGCGAGGACGAAGAAGGCCCCGGCGCAAGAACCGGGGCCTGCGTGCCGGACGCTGGGGTTCATGGGGAGTGACTCCACCTCCGACCCCCAAACGTCTTCAAGCCGTGACCGCCGCCTGTCCTGCGCCGGTCAGTTCACCTGCGCGAGCGGCCCATCGACTTCCGCGTCCTGGCCACTACCTCCTGTCCAGGATGCGTCCCTGTCCGTCGATCGCGTAGACGGCGCCTCCATCCAGGATGGGCTCGTTCAAGCCACAGCGCGACGGTTGCGGAGAGAACCACACGAAGAACAGGTCGTCTCCCGACTGGAGGACATGGGTGTCGTAGGAGCTTCTCCTGGAAAGACACTGCGCCATGCGCTTGTCGGGATCCTGGGTCTGGAGCTCCGAGCCCGGAGGCAGGAACTCGTTCATCGCGACCTCCAGGGCGGCCATCATGGGGCCCTCCAGGTGAACGCCTTCCTTGAAGGAGTTCGGGAACACCACGGCGGATGCCTCTTCGGGAGGTGCCCATGCGGCCTTCTGCTTCAAGGAGCCCGCCAGGGGTCCCTCGACCTCGTACATGCCATTGGCGAGCTGGCGGACACGGATGTCCGGATGCGGCGCCGAACATCCCAGCGCCACGAACAACACCATCCATTACAGGTTCGTTGGCATCCACGGTCCCGCGACAAGGTGACCGCGGATGCCTATCAAACCGCGTGCGTCCCACTCCAGCGAGGGGAGTCAGTTCACCTGCGCGAGCGGCCCATCGACTTCCGCGTCCTCGTTCTCCGGCGCTTCTTCCACCGCGTCCACGCCCTGCGGAATCCCATCCACGTAGGTGACGACGTTGTTCGGCAGCGAGGCCACACGAGGCCCCGGCGTCACCACGCCCGTGAGGTTCAGTGGATCCACTCCGGACAGCTGGATGCGCACGCCGGACGGAGCCGCTCTCCGCACGCCTCGCGCCATGTCCACCGCTTCGGGCAGCGCGAACTGCTCACCCACGAAGCCCGACACGAAGCGCCCGCCTCGTAGCTCTCCCCGCGCTTCCATGCGCCGGTAGACGAACAGCAGGTCGCGCCACGTGGGCGCCAGCGACTCGCGCATCACCAGGTCGCGCCAGACGATGCCGTAGCGCTGGAGGAACAGCTTCGCCAGCGACTCCGTCACCTCCTCCTGTGACTTCGGCTCCGACGGCGCCAGCAGGCTCCAGCGGCCCGGGCCTCCCCGGTTGAGCAGCTTCTGGCGCTTGCGGTGCGCCGGGCTCTGCAGGATGCGCAGGTTCTGCACCGCGTCCGCCGTGACGAGCCCCTTCGCCACCAGCTCCCACAGCGCGTCCTCCACCTCCGCCGGCAGCCGCCGCGCCCGCGTCACCAGGTCCTGGAAGAAGCACGCGCCCCGCCGCTCCAGCACGCCCACCACGTCCTTCGCCGCCGCGCTCAGGTCCGGCGGCGTCCACACGCCTCCATCCGCCAGCACCGCGTGCGGACGCGCCGCCGCCAGCATCCACTCCAGGTCCTCGCGCACCGTGAACGTCAACGGCGCGTTGCGCGTGGGCGACGAACGCTTCGCCACCACCGGCTCCGGCGCCTCCACCGGCGCACCCCGGCGCGGCCCCGCGGGCTTCGGCGGATCCTTCAGCGTCACCCGCCCCCACGCCACCTCGCCCGCGTAGCACGCGCGCTCCATCAGGTCCGGCGTGTAGCCCCGCATGCGCGCGGGCAACAGGAAACGCTCCCACGCGGAGGCCGGCGCCTCGTACCCCTGCAGCAGCCGCACCGCCTTGAGCAACCCCGTGGAGCCCCGCAGCGCGTCCACGTCCTCCAGGTGGTGCCACCGGAAGAGGAAGCGCATGAAGTCCTGCGGGCTCAGCGGCTCAATCTCCCGCCGAAGCCGCCCCACCGTCAGCCGGTGGATGCGCTGGAGCAGCCGCCGGTCGCACCACTCCAGCACCGGGCTGCCATCCGCGTCCCGGGCCACCGGCACGTCGTCCTGCGCGCGGAACTGGCCTCGCAGCACGCTGCCCTGGCTCTCCAGGTTGTGCAGCGCCAGGTTGATGTCGTCCGGCTCCAGCAGCGTCAGCCGCGCCAGCTCCGTCACCGTGGTGGGCCCCACCATCTCCATCCGGCCTCGCACCACCTGGAGCACCGCCGCGTCGCGCTCCACCGGCCGGTCGTACTCCAGCACCGGCAACACCGGCTGCGTCACCGCGTCCGGGAAGAGCGCGCGCACCGCGTTGCCCCGCTCCGCCGACACCAGGAACCGCCCGCCCTGCCGCTCCAGCCACGCCACGCGGCCCTGCTTGAACAGCCCCGCCTCCAGCCCTCGCGGGACCTCCGACGCGCGCACCAGCACGAGCTGCAACAGCGCGTCGTGCAGCTCGTCCTCGTCGCGCATGGGCGGCGCGGCGTCCTCCACCACCTGCCGGATGGCGTTCGCGTCCAGCGCGCCGAACGCCGCCGCGTCCTCGGCCGGCATCGCGCGGCGCAGGGCCACGTTGCGCACGCGGCGCTCCTCGGCCGGCGCGTCGTCCAGGAAGGTGTAGGGCTGGCTGTTGATGAGCGCGTGCGCGAAGACGCTCGGCTCCGGGACGTCGCGTGCCACCAGCTGGATGCGCCCGTCCTTCATGCGCCGGAGCACCTCGCGCAGCCCGTCGATGTCCATCGCCTCGCGCAGACAGTCGTCCATCGTCTGCTTCACCAGCGGATGGTCCGGCAGCTCCACGTCCCCGCCGCCGTGGTTGTCCTGGCAGCCCACCTGCGCGGGGAACACCGCCGCCAGCAGGTCCTCGCTGCGCGCGCGCTGGAGGTTCGGCGCCACGCGCTTGCCCCCCATCATCCGGTGCAGCGTCAGCGCCCGCGACGCCACCCACCGGAAGCGCGTGCCAAAGATGGGCGCCTGGAGGATGGCCTGCACCAGCACCTCCTCCACGTTGTCCGGGTGCAGGAAGTCGAAGATGTCCGCCAGCGGGAACGAGTGCTGCTCCCCCAGGCTCAGGAGGATGCCGTCCTCCGTGGCCGCCGCCTGCAACTCGAAGTCGAACGAGCGGCAGAAGCGCTTGCGCAGCGCCATGCCCCACGCGCGGTTGATGCGGCTGCCGAACGGCGCGTGGATGATGAGCTGCATGCCGCCCGCCTCGTCGAAGAAGCGCTCGGCGACGATCTGCGTGTGGCTGGGCACCACGTCGCCCAGCATCTTCTTCCCCAGCCGCAGGTAGCCCAGCAGCGCGTCCACCGCGGGCGGCGGCACGCGCAGGAGCTTCTCCAGGAAGCCCGCCGGGTCGTCGTGGCGCAAGAGCTCCTCGCGCAGCCGGCCCACCTGGAGGCTCAGCTCGTCCGTGCGGCCCGGCGCCTCGCCGCGCCAGAAGGGCACGTTGGGCGGCGCGCCCCTCGCGTCCTCCACCATCACCGTGCTGCCCATCACGCGCTGGATGCGCCACGCGGTGCTGCCCAGCAGGAAGATGTCCCCCGGCGAGGACTCCACCGCGAAGTCCTCGTCGAGCGTCCCCACCACCTTGCCCTCCGGCTGCGCGGTGACGCTGAAGCTGAACGTGTCCGGGATGGCGCCGCCGTTGGTGAGCGCGGTGATGCGCACGCCCCGGCGTCCCTTGAGCCGCTGGTTCACCCGGTCGCGGTGCAGGTGGATGCTGCCCCGGCCGCGGCGCTCGGCGACGCCCTCCGACAGCATGTCCAGCACCTGCTGGTACTCCTCCCAGGTGAGGTCCTGGTACGGGTACGCGCGCTGGAAGACGCTGAAGAGGGCGCGCTCGTCCCACTCCTCGCACGCGCACGCGGCGACGATCTGCTGCGCCAGCACGTCCAGCGGCTTCTTCGGAATCCGGACCGCGTCCAGGTCTCCCTCGCGCACGGCGTTGAGGAGCGCGACGCACTCCACCAGCTCGTCGCGCGTCATCGCGAAGAGGATGCCCTTGGAGATGCCCGCCTTGTGGTGGCCCGCGCGGCCCACGCGCTGGAGCAGCACGGAGATGGCCTTGGTGGTGCCCAGCTGCACGACGAGGTCCACGTTGCCCACGTCGATGCCCAGCTCCAGCGACGCGGTGGCCACCATCACGCGCAGCTGGCCGGCCTTGAGGCGCTCCTCGGCGGACAGGCGCATCTCGCGGGACATGCTGCCGTGGTGCGCGGCCACCCACTGCTGGCCCAGGCGCTCACCCAGGTCGTGCGCCACGCGCTCGGACATCTTGCGCGTGTTGACGAAGACGAGCGTGGTGCGGTGCTCGCTGGAGAGCTGGATGAGCCGGTCGTAGACCTGTCCCCACATCTCGTGGCTCGCGATGGAGGACAGCTCCGCGTCCGGGATCTCCACCTTCAGGTCCCACGGGCGCTGGTGGCCCACCTCCACGCGCTTGCACTCGGTGAGGGAGGTGCCGGTGAGGAAGCCCGCGATGGCGTCCAGCGGCTTCTGCGTGGCGGACAGGCCCAGCAGCTGGGGGCGCACGTCGGTGAGGGCCTTGAGGCGCTCCATGGACAGCGCGAAGTGGCTGCCGCGCTTGTCGCGGGCGAGCGCGTGGATTTCGTCCACGATGACCGTGCGCACGTGGCGCAGGGTGGCGCGGGCGCGCTCGGCGGTGAGGTAGAGGTAGAGGGACTCCGGCGTGGTGATGAGGATGTGCGGCGGGCGGCGCACCATCTGCGCGCGCTCGGCGGCGGGCGTGTCGCCGGTGCGCACCTGCACGCGCAGGTGCTGGGGCTCGTAGCCCTCCTCGCGCGCCAGGGTCATCAGCTCCTCCAGCGGCTGGAGGAGGTTCTTCTGCACGTCGTTGCCCAGGGCCTTCAGGGGCGACACGTAGAGGACGCGCGTGTTGTCCGGCAGCGTGCCGTCGAGCGCCAGGCGGAACAGCGAGTCCAGCGCGGCGAGGAACGCCGTGAGCGTCTTGCCGCTGCCCGTGGGCGCGGCGATGAGCACGTCGTGGCCGGCGTGGATGAGGGGCCAGCCTTCAACCTGCGGCCGGGTGGGCTCGCCCAGGCGTGAGGCGAACCACCGCCGCACCACCGGGTGGAAGGCGGCGAGCGCCGGATGGGCCGCGGACTCCGACGTGAAGGCGAGGGCGATTTGAGGGGACATGGCGGGCTCCCAGCAGCCAGCCTGAACACAGGTACAGCGCGGCGTCAACGGACGCCGGGTGCCGTCTCCGACCGCCCAGGTGAGAGGGGATGTCGGAGGCCCGGCGTATACCTCCTGCCTCGCGACGGCTTCGTCTCCCCAGCAGGACGCAGGACGTAGGGCACTCAGGCGGGCAGCGTTCACCTGCCGGGGTGTCGCCTTTCCGGTGGCACCTGACTCCGTGCATTCCCCTGATGGCAGATTGAAAGCAGCTGGGACGTCAGTAGATTTCTACTGAGTTCTTGGTGGGCACGGACCTACGCATCCGTGCCCGTGCGCAGAAGAAGCTCCTGCTCCCCTCAAGCCGTTGGCAACGGAGTCCCGCCATGACGACTTCCTCCTACCGCCTGCAGGCAACCCTTCCTGCGCCCTATGGAACCCAACTCGAACAGCTTCGAAGCAAGCTCCAGATCGACAACACAGAAGTCATCAAGGAGGCCCTGGGCTTCTTCGCCAAGGCGGTGCTCGAAGCGAGCCTGGGCCGCCGCGTCGCGTTCGTGGACGAGAAGCATCAGGTGCTCGCGGAGTACAGCTCCCCCTCCCTCACCCGGCTGGAGTGGAACGCTCGGGAGGAAGGCCACATCGTGCTACCCGACAGTGATTTCGACCGGCTCGTGGACGCGTTGGAGAAGCCGGCGAAGCCCCTGCCCCGGCTGCGGAAGCTCGCGCGCAAGAAGGCCCGCTGACGCTCCGGAAAGAAGAAGGGGGGCGCCGCCATGACGGCCTCCCTCGTGTTTCCTGAGCTCACGGCCATCACCAGCAGGGACGCCGCGAGTGGCTTCCGCTGCGAGGAAGAGGCACTCAGCCGCTACTTCCAACAACAGGCCACGCAGCAGGGACGGCGCGAAGAGAACCGGACCTGGGTCCTCCACCGTCCCGACGAACGGCCCGACCTGCCGTCCGTGCTGGGCTTCTACACGCTCACCTGGATCCAACTGGAGCGCAGCAGCCTGCCCGCGCCCGTCACCCGGCGGCTTCCGGACTATCCGATCCGCGCCATCCTCATCGGGCGCCTTGCTCGCGACGAGCGGTGCAAGGGCATGGGCATCGGGGAGCACCTGCTCGATGACGCCCACCGCAGGGCCTTGCGCGTCAACGCGGAGATTGGAGGGCTCGTCGTCGTCGTGGACGCGAAGAACGCGCGCGCCGCGGCGTTCTACGAGGCGCATGACTACACGGTCCTCATCCGCGCAGGGTCAGCGACCACAGCGTGGCCCCAGCGCTACTTCGTGAGGATGGAGGACTTGAGAGCAACCTACGCGGGGACGTGAACGGACCCGGGGACGCGCCACCAAGCCCATGCACTTCGAGCAGACCTCGCTGAGGATCCAGCGATTCGACCTCTTCGGGCTTACGATGACCTACTGGCAGGGCGTCGACCTTGCCCCCATTCCGCCGCCGTGATGCCGATGCGCTTCTACCAACTCCAACGTCCGGCCCCTTCCACTCCGCGACACTGGAGCGGCAGCCTTTCCGCCGAGCACGTCTGGAGCCTGCCCGGCGTGGAGTGCCCCACCTGCCATGAGACCTGGAGTGGCCAGTTCGCGCTTCCCAGCGTCGATCTGTCCTCGTTGTCCGAACAGGATCTGCTGAAGGAACCACGGGTCGAGCCCTACGCGGAATACGCGCGTCTTGCGTCCCATGTGCAGCCGTTCCTCCCATCCGGCCTGTCCCCTGAACCCGGCATGCAATTCGGTCCGCTTCGAGGCACGTCACGAGGAAGCTGGGGCCCCGTGAGCGCTCGTGTCGGATGGGAGGTGCTGGTCACGCAGGAGGCGTTGCGACACCTCCGGGCCGTGGGAATCCGGGGGCTCGTTCCCGTGCGCGCGGAGCTCCAGGGGCTCAATACCGGGGTCGTGCTGTACGAGTTGGAGCTTCCCGTGCGCGGGCTTCTGCACCGGGACGCTGTCCTGACGGGCCCCCAGTGCCCGACCTGCGGATGGTATGAGGTGCGGATCTCGCCGGAGCCCTGGCTGGATGGAGATGCCCTCCCCCATGACGTGGACCTCTTCCGCCCCACGAACGGGACCACGTACACCTTCGTCAACGAACGCTTCGTCGAAGCAATCCAGGCCCTGGGCCCATCGGATGTGATGTTTCGCGAAGCACGTGTGACGCCGGAGTCCCGCACCGGCTCGATTCACTGAGTTCAGCGCTGGACCGCGAAGGCCAGACCGTCCGGCCGGCCTCCAACATCCAGGCCCGCGGCTCGAACCGTGACAACACCACAACCGCCGCGATGGCGAGCGTCGTGAGCCAGGGGTTCATGCACGGCGTAGGTCAAGCGCCTGCCCAGCCCCGGAGAAAACCGAGCCGCCGTGACACCGCTGCCCCGGTCCGCCCCGTGGTGCGGCCTGCCCCTCCCCGTGGGGGCGTCCTGGCATCTCGACTGCACAAAGGCCGCGTCCCCACTCCTGGAAAGGATGCCTTCACATGAAGCGTTGTCTCTTCGGGCTCGCGGTCCTGATGGCGCTCGCGGGCTGCACCCCTGGCACGCACCGTTGCGACACCAACGCGGACTGCCCGGAAGGGCGCGTCTGCATCCACGAACATGCGCACGACATCGACGCCGACACCTGCCAGCAGCCCTGCGCCGACTCGAGCCAGTGCGACGCGCCCGACGTCTGCGCCTGCCCCGACTCACCCTCGGGCACGGCGTGCAGGACCGATGATGGCGGCTTCAGCCGCTACTGCGGGTTCTCCTGACGAAGCAGGGCGGCGCGACCGCCGGAACTGGGGCACACTGCGCCCGTTCAAAAAGGAGCCACACCATGAGCTGGGATGAAGACCTGCAGGGCCGTGAGCCCCCGCCCTCGCTGGAGACGCTCATCGTCCCGCGCGTGCGCGACCTGGGCGACGGCTTCCACGTCCGCCGCGCCCTGCCCTCCGCGCGCCGCCGCATGGTCGGCCCCTTCATCTTCCTGGACCAGATGGGCCCCGCGGACTTCGACCCCGGCCGCGGCCTGGACGTGCGCCCGCATCCGCACATCGGCCTGTCCACCGTCACCTACCTCTTCCAGGGCGAAATCCTCCACCGCGACTCGCTGGGCTTCGTGCAGCCCATCCGCCCCGGCGCCGTGAACTGGATGACCGCCGGCCAGGGCATCGCCCACTCGGAGCGCACCGCCCCGGACACGCGCGCCGCCGGCGGCCGCCTCTTCGGCATCCAGGCCTGGGTGGCCCTCCCCAAGCAACATGAGGAGGTCGCCCCCGCCTTCGTCCACCACCCCGCGGACACGCTCCCCGTCATCGACGGCGAGGGCGTCCACCTGACCGTCATCGCGGGCCAGATGCACGGCGGCAAGTCCCCCGTGCGCGCCCACTCCGACCTGTTCTACGCGGACGCGAAGCTGGAGGCGGGAGCGCGCCTGAAGCTCTCCGCCGAGTACGAGGAGCGGGGCCTCTACCTCGTGGAGGGCACCCTGGACGTGGAGGGCACGCGCTTCCAGCCGGGCGAGCTGCTGGTGTTCAAGCCGGGCAGCGAGATTGTCCTCAAGGCGGAGTCCTCCGCGCGGATGATGCTCCTGGGCGGCGAGCCCATGGACGGCCCGCGCTACCTCTTCTGGAACTTCGTGTCGTCCTCCCAGGAGCGCCTGGAGGCCGCCAAGGCGGACTGGAAGGAAGGGCGCTTCGCCCCCGTGCCGAAGGAGACGGAGTTCATCCCCCTGCCGCCGGAGGATCCGCCCGCGCCCGTGCGCTACCCGTAGAGCCGGCGCACCGGCGCCAGCGTGCCCGCGGGCCGCTGCGACTTCGCCTGCGACCACGTCAGCCGGTACGTCGCCGCCGTCCCGTCGAAGGCGATGGGCTTCACCTCCGGTGAGCCCGCGCCCGACGCGCGCAGCGTCTCCGCCAGGAAGCCGCAGGCGAAGAAGGGGTTGTCCGCCAGCACGTCCTTCACCCACAGGGTGGCGTCCTCCCCGGACAGCTCCTCCACCCGGACCTCGTTGAAGTTGTTGCCCGCGCGCAGGTTGTACGGCACGCGCTCCAGCGTCTTGCGCGGCCCCAGGTGCGTCACGAGCTGCATGCTCGCCCGCCCCACGGACGTCTGCTGGAAGCCCTTCAGGTAGCGGGCGCCCAGCTCCAGGTAGGCCGTCTCCAGGGGCTGGCCGGGGAAGACGTCCCGCGCGGCCACGTCCAGGAAGACGCGCCACTGCTCCAGCGAGTAGTGGGGGCGCAGCGGCTCGGAGAGGCTCAGGCCCGCGGCCTTCAGCTTCTGGCGTCCGTCACGCGTGAGGTACGGCCCCAGCGCACGCACGAAGAGGGCTTCCACGCTCTGGGCGAAGATTTGCTTTTCGGATGGGACCATGCCCCCAGGGTGGAGGCGCCCCTGCGCATCCGGAAGGGCCGACGCAACGCTTCCGTCCACGAGTCGTCAGAGCCGTAGCTTTTTCAGCCTCGCGGCAGCCGCACCGTGAAGGTCGTCCCCTGGGCTTCCGTGGAGCTCACCTGCACGGTGCCGCCGTGGGCCTTCACGAGCTGTTCGGTGATGTAGAGCCCCAGCCCCAGCCCCGCGGACACGCCGCGCTCGCGGTCGCTGCGGCCGGCGCGGCGCCACGCGGCGAAGAGGTTCGGCAGCTGCTCCGCCGGGATGGGCGCGCCCAGGTTGTGCACCCGCAGCACGGCCTCGGAGGCCAGGCCCTCCGCGCTCACGCGCACGGGCGACTCCGGCGGGCTGAACTTGAGCGCGTTGGACACCAGGTTGGTCACCACCTGCTCCAGCCGGTCCGCGTCCCACGCGCCGCGCCCGTCGCCGCGCAGGTCCAGCAGCACCTCGCGGTGGGGCTGGCTGGCGCGCGACTCGTCCACCGCGCCGCGCACCACGTCGAACAGGTCGCAGCGCGAGCGCACCACCGGCAGCCCCGCGCCCAGCCGTGCCCGGGCGAAGTCCAGGAGCTGGCGGATCATCCGCTCCATGCGCTCGGCGCTGGTGAGGATGCGCTCGGTGAAGACGCGCTGGCGGTCGGACAGCTCGCCCTGGCGCTGGAGCTGCTGCGCGGACATGGACAGCGCGTTGAGGGGGTTTCTCAGGTCGTGGCCCAGGATGCCGATGAACTGCTCGCGGAAGTCCTCCGCGTTGCGCAGCTCCGTGATGTCCTGGCCGGTGGCGATGACGGCCTCCACCGCGCCCGTGGGCCCGGTGGCGGGCGACATCGTGTACTCGAAGTGCCGCACGCCCGTGTCCGAGGACAGGGTGATGCGGCCGCGCTGCACCTGGCCCGTGCGCCGCGCCGCGTCCAGCGACTTCGCGAACGGCTCCAGCTGCGGGTCCATGGCGCGCAGCGCGTCCATGGTCCTGCCCGGGACGTGCACGTGGTGCGAGCCGCGCGACGTGGCCACCGCCTGGTTGGCGAAGATGAGCGTCCCGTCCCCGTCATAGAGCGCGATGGGGTCCGCCGCCGACCCCATGGCCAGCTCCAGGAGGCGGCGCTGCTGCTGCACCTGGTCGGAGAGGACGCGCACCTCGCGCTCGGCGCGGCGCAGGCGCAGGAGCGCGTGCACCTGGGCCACCAGCTCCTCCGGGTCCACCGGCGCCACCAGGTACGCGTCCGCGCCGTGCTCCAGCCCCTGGGCCCGGTCCCCGGGGCCCACCGCCTGCGCGGACAGGTGCAGCACCAGCGTGCTGCGCGTGCGCGGAGAGGCCTTCAGGCGCCGGCACACCTCCAGGCCGCTCATGTCCGGCAGGCGGACGTCCAGGATGACCAGGTCGGTCCGCTCGTCCGCGAGCGCCAGCGTCTCCCTGCCCGTGCCCGCCTCCAGCACCTGGAAGCCCGACAGGGACAGCACGCGAGACGTGACGTAGCGGCTGGCCAGGTCGTCGTTGACGTTGAGGATGATGGGTGCGGAAGGCATGCGTGCGAAAGAGGCCGTGGCCCTCCTTCGTAATGGCTGGCCCGGGACGCGCCAAGTGTCACACGTGGGAAAATGTCTTCTCCGACGGAGCAGCCGGGGGAACGGCCGGCCGCCGGCGCTCGCTGGACGACAGGGCGACTCCCCCGCCAGCGCTTTTCGCGATAGGGATGGGTCATGCGCCCTCCCTGCCGCCCGCTTCCCGCTGATGGCCGCTTCCTCCAGGCCGTGGGGCCCACGCCGCTGGTGCCCGTGCGGCTGGACCCGGAAGGCCCCACCATCTGGTGCAAGCTGGAGTTCCTCAACCCCAGTGGGTCCACCAAGGACCGCATCGCCCGGTACATGCTGGAGAAGGCGTGGCGGCTGGGGGAGCTGTGCCCGGGCGGCGACGTGGTGGAGGCGTCCAGCGGCTCCACCAGCATCGCCATGGCGCTGGCGAGCGCGCAGATGGGGTGCCGCTTCACGGCGGTGATGCCGGAGGGCGTGACGGAGGAGCGGCTCATCGCCATCCGCGCCTACGGCGGCGAGGTGGAGCTCGTGCCGCGCTCGGAGGGCATCCGGGGCGCCATCGCGCGGGCGGCGGCGCTGGCGAAGGAGCGCGGCGGCTACGCGCCCCGCCAGTTCGAGAACCCCGACAACGCGGAGGCGCACCGCGTGTGGACGGGGCAGGAGATATTGTCGCAGGTGCCGGGCGGGCTGGTGCACGGCGTGGTGAGCGGCGTGGGCACGGGCGGCACCATCGTGGGGCTGTACCAGGCGTTCGCGGAAGCCGGCTGTCCGGTGACGCCCTTCGTGGCGCGGCCCATCTCCGGGCTGGGCTGCGACATCGAGTGTTGCAGCTTCAGCGCGCGCGTGCCGGGCGTGGTGGACGGCCTGTCGCGGCTGTACCGCGAGGCGGACATGCCGGGCCGGGTGGAGCTGGACGTGTCGGACGACCTGGCCATGCGCACCGCGCGGGCGCTCATCCGGCGGGGCTTCCCGGTGGGCCCGTCCTCCGGCCTCAACTACGCGGCGGCGACGGAGGCGGCGAAGCAGCTGGGCCCGCAGGCCCAGGTGGTGACGGTGTTCCCGGACCGCATGGAGCGCTACTTCTCCACGGAGCTCGTGCAGCCCCGGCCCACGCCCGCCCCCGCGTCCAAGGCCGGCTGAGGCCTCAGGTGCGCATGCGCACGCGCGACTCGTGCACCGTGTCCGGCGGCGGAGACGTGCGCTCGCGCTCCTGGGCGCGCATCAGGCGCAGGATGCTGGGCCCCAGCACGTCGATCTCGGTGGAGGCGTAGGCCTCCGTGCCGAAGCGGCGGATGGAGTCCGTCTGCCGCTCCAGGATGCGCGCGTCCTGTCCGAAGATGTGCAGGCCCACCGGCAGCACGAAGGGCAGCGCGGCCTTGAGCAGCCAGCGCGGCACGGGCAGCTTGAACGTCACCACCGCGTACACGAGCGTGTCCCAGTCCCCCACCGGCGTCATGGCGGAGTTGACCAGGATGTGGCTCCTGTCCCCGATGCGGTACTCCACCTGCGCGATGGAGGGCATCAGGAAGCGGTCGAAGTGCTGCACCACCTGGCCGCCCGGCGCGAGCAGCTTCCCCACGAGCCCCTTGGGCGCGGGCTCGCCCAGGTACTCCGCCTCCACGCGGTCCGCGCTCCGGCGCACCACCACGTCGATTTCGTTCTTCTTCTCCGCGGTGCGGAACAGGCCGCCGTGGAGGAAGGCCGTGTGCGGCACGTCCAGCGTGTTCTCCAGCACGGCGTGCAGCGACCCCGGCGCGCGCAGCACCCGGCGCACGGTGGTGTAGTCCGCCGCGTCCAGCAGCGGGAAGCGGAAGGGCTCCGTCGTGGGCTCCACGCCGGGCGTGGAGTAGACCCAGACGAAGCCGTCCTGCTCGCGCGTCGCGTGGGACGCGGCGCAGCGGGAGCGGGCCTCGGGCTCACCCACCAGGCCCGGGATGAGCCGGCACTGGCCGCCGGTGTCGAAGCGCCACCCGTGGTAGCCGCACTCCAGCTGCCCCTGCTTCACGCGCCCCAGCGACAGGGGCACGTTGCGGTGCGGACAGCGGTCCACCAGGGCGCCGGGCCTGCCGCCCTCGCCCCGGAAGAGCACCAGGGGCGTGCCCTGGAGGGTGCGCGCGAGCGGCTTGTCCCCCAGCTCGCGCGACGTGCAGAGGATGAACCAGGAGTGGGGAAGCCGGACGACGGAGATGTGACTGGGGGACGCGCCCGGGGCGCGCCCCTCCTCGCGGGCATTCATGCGCCCAGTCTAATGGGCCCGGGCGTCCGTGCACGCCCCCTTCAGGCGGGCAGGTCGGCGGCGCGCTGGGCGGCCTCCGGGTTGACGGGCTGGGGCATCACCCCACCGCTCATCCGCCGGCAGGACTCCTCGCAGCGGCGGCACGCCTCCGCGCAGGCCTTCATCATCCCCTCGTCGCTCATCTTCTCGCAGGCGTCCGCGCAGGCGGCGCACACCTCCGCGCAGGCGAAGCAGGTGCGCGAGTGCAGGTCGGAGCCCCGCAGCATGAAGCGCGCGCTCGTGTCGCAGATGTCCGCGCAGTCCATCAGCAGCCGGAGGTGCCTCGGCTCGGCGTGCTTGCCTCCCCGCTGGAGCCCGTCCGCCAGCGTCTCCAGGCAGACGCGGTGACAGGCCAGGCAGTTGTCGATGCACTCGCGCATCTCGTCCTTGCTTCGCATTGCTTCGGCGTTCGCCATGGGGGGCTTCCTTTCGGGTCATGAGCCTCCGGCCTCACGGTGGGCACGCGCGGGGACATCACCACCCCACCGCGCGCACCCGGCCGGCGGGCGGGCCGGCGGGCCCGGACTAGAACTCCAGCCGCCGCAACCGCAGGGCGTTGCCGATGACGGACACCGACGAGAGGCTCATGGCCGCGCTCGCGAACAGCGGGCTCAGGAGCAGCCCCAGGACGGGGTACAGCACGCCCGCCGCCAGCGGCACGCCCAGCAGGTTGTAGACGAAGGCGAAGAAGAGGTTCTGCCGGATGTTGCGCAGCACGGCGTGGCTCAGCCCGCGCGCCCGCGCGATGCCCCGCAGGTCGCCCTTCACCAGCGTCACGCCCGCGCTCTCCATGGCGATGTCCGTGCCCGTCCCCATGGCGATGCCCACGTCCGCCCTGGCGAGCGCCGGGGCGTCGTTCACGCCGTCGCCCGCCATCGCCACCACGCGCCCCTGGGCTTGCAGCGCCTTCACCGCGTCGCCCTTCGCGTCCGGCTGCACGCCCGCGATGACCTCCGTGATGCCCAGCCTGCGCGCCACCGCGTGCGCCGTCGTCGGGCTGTCGCCCGTCAGCATCACCACGCGCAGGCCCTCGGCCCTGAGCCGCGCCAGGGCCTCCGGCGTGGACGGCTTCACCGGGTCCTCCACGCCCAGCAGCCCCGCCGCGCGGCCGTCCACCGCCACCAGCACCACCGTCTGGCCTTCGTGGCGCAGCGCCTCCGCGCGCTCCGTCAGCGCCTCCACCTCCACGCCCAGGCTCCGCATCAGCGCCGCGTTGCCCAGCGCCACCTCGCGTCCGTCCACGCGGCCCCGGACGCCCTGCCCTGGCACGGACTGGAAGCCCTCCACGCCGACAGGGGACACGCCCCGCTCCCTCGCGCCCGCGACCAGGGCGGCGGCCAGCGGGTGCTCGCTGCCGCGCTCCAGGCTCGCGGCCTGGCGCAGGAATCCGGAGGCGTCCACGCCCGGCGCGGGCTCCACCGTCACGAGGCGCGGCTTGCCCTCCGTCAGCGTGCCCGTCTTGTCCACCACCAGCGTGTCCACCGCCGCCATCCGCTCCAGCGCCGCCGCGTCGCGGATGAGCACGCCCATGCGCGCGCCCTGCCCCGTCCCCACCATCACGGACATGGGCGTGGCCAGGCCCAGCGCGCACGGGCAGGCGATGATCAACACCGCCACCGCGTTCACCAGCGCGTGCGCGAGCCTGGGCTCCGGGCCCCACACGGCCCACACCGCGGCCGTCACCACCGCCACCGCGATGACCGCGGGCACGAAGATGCCGGCCACGCGGTCCGCCAGCCGCTGGATGGGCGCGCGGGTGCGCTGCGCCTCGGCCACGCGCTGGACGATGCGCGACAGGAGCGTGTCCTGGCCCACGCGCTCCGCGCGCATCACCAGCGTGCCCGTGCCGTTCACCGTGCCGCCCGTCACCTTCGCGCCCGGCCCCTTCTCCACCGGCACGGGCTCTCCGGTGACGAGCGACTCGTCCACCGCGCTCGCGCCCTCCAGCACCTCGCCGTCCACCGGCACCTTGCCGCCGGGGAGCACGCGCAGGCGCCATCCGGCGACCACCTGGGACAGCGGCACGTCCTCCTCGTGGCCGTCGTCCGAGAGGTGCCTGGCCATGGCGGGCGCCAGCGACAGCAGGGCCCGCAGCGCGCCGGACGTCGCGTGGCGGGCGCGCAGCTCCAGCACCTGCCCCAGCGCCACCAGCGTGAGGATGATGGCGGCGGCCTCGTAGTACACGGGCGCGGTGCCGCCATGCCCCGTGCGCGCGCCTTCCGGCAGCAGGTGCGGGAACAGCGTGGCCGCCACGCTGAAGACGTACGCCGCGCCCGCGCCCAGCGCGATGAGCGTGAACATGTTCAGGTGCCGGTTGCGCACCGACGTCAGGCCCCGCTGGAAGAACGGCGCCCCCACCCACAGCACCACCGGCGTCGCCAGCGCGAACTGCGCCCACACGAGCGCCGCGGGCGACAGCGCGTGCTGCACCGGCTGGCCCGGCAGCATGTCCGACATGCCCAGCAGCATCAGCGGCACGCTCAGGGCCAGCCCCACCCAGAAGCGCCGCGTCATCGAGCGCAGCTCCGGATCCGGCGGCTCCTCCAGCGTCACCGTGCGCGGCTCCAGCGCCATGCCGCACTTCGGGCAGGTGCCCGGCGCGTCGCGCACCACCTCCGGGTGCATCGGGCAGGTGTACTCGACGCGCGTCTGGAGGGCGGGCGGAGCCTCGGGCTCCAACGCCATGCCGCACTTCGGGCAGGCCCCAGGCGCGTCCTGGCGGACCTCCGGATCCATGGGGCACACGTACACGGCGCCCGGCGGGGCCGGGGGTGGCGGCGTCCGGGGCTGGAGGAAGTGCCCGGGGTCCGCCTGGAAGCGCTGGCGGCACTTCTGCCCGCAGAAGAACCAGGTGTGGCCCTCGTGCTCCCAGCTGCCGCCCCGGGGGGCGCGCGGGTCCACCTCCATGCCGCACACCGGGTCGATGGCCGGCCCTCCCTCCCTGGCGGGCGGCGGCGGGTGGGGCGAAGGGACGGCTGGGGAATGGCGATGAGGGTGCGTCATGGTGGAGCCTCCTTTCCCCGGGCCAACGCGGCATCCGGCGCGCTCTTACACATGCGTAACCCTCCCTCCCCGCCCCGTGCGGCCCCGCTCCTTCTGCTGGAGGGCGGGGCACCAGGCAGGCGGGGGGATTTGTCCGCCCGGGGCCTTTTCCGGTAGGAGGCAGCCCCGGCAGCCTGGAGTTCCGGGGCGTTGCACGTCGGGCCCACCGCACCCTCCGGAAGAATTGCCCGGAAAATCCACTCCCTCCGTATGAGCTGGGAGGCACGGTCGGGGCCCGACCAGAGAGGGCATCGAATGCGACGCAAGTGGGGGACGTGGGGGGCGGTGATGGCCCTGCTCGTCAGCGGCTGTGATGCCATCGACCTGTCGGAGCTCACCCAGCGCGACGCGAAGACCCGGGTGCGCGCGGAGCCCCCTGGCGAGCACTGTGAGTTCGGCGGGGACGCGGTCCTGACCGGCCTGGACCAGGACCGCGACGGGGAGCTGGACGACGCGGAGGTCACCGCCACCGAGTACGTCTGCGACGACGCCATCCCCAAGGTCCGCACCCGCGCGCGGGCGGAGCCCCACGGCGTGAACTGCGCGCTGGGAGGCCAGACCGTGGAGTCCGGCCTGGACCGGAACGCCAACGGCCAGCTCGACGACGCGGAGGTGACCCTCGCCGAGTTCGTCTGCGCCACCTCGGTCTCCAACGTGCTCCTGCGCGTGCGGCCGGTGGCCCCGGGCGAGCGGTGCCCCCAGGGCGGTCAGGTGTCGCACGCCGGCCATGACGCCAACGCCAACGGGCTGCTGGAGGAAGCGGAGATCATCCAGGAGGTGTACGCCTGCAACGAGGCGGCCCCCGTCCTGTCGCGCACGCGCGCGCTGCCGGCCTTCGCCGCGCCGTGCGACGGCGATGACCGCGGAGGCGCCGCGGTGGAGGCCGGCTCGGACCTGGACGGCGACTCCGCGCTCACGACGTCGGAGATCGAAGCCACCGACTACGTCTGCGGTCTGGACGCGGCCGACCTGAAGCTCCGTCAGCAGGCCGAGCCGGCGGGGCCGAACTGCCCCCGGGGCGGCACGCGCGTGGACGCCTACCTGGACCGGGATGACGACGGTGAGCTGGATCCCGGCGGCTACATGTCGACGGTGTACGTGTGTCAGGCCACGCGCGTGCACGATGGGAACTTCGTGGTCGCGGACCCCGTGGACCTGGTCGCGCTCGAGGGCGTCACCCACCTCCGGGGCGAGCTGACCGTCTCCGCGCCCACGCTCTCCGATGCCTCCCTCCCCTCGCTGGCCGTCATCCAGGGGAGCCTCACGGTGAAGGGCAACGCCAGCCTGCGGCGGCTGTCCCTGCCCTCCCTGCGCTTCGTGGGGGGCGACGTGGCGGTACGCTCCAACGCCCGGCTGGACGCGCTCACGCTGGGCACGGCGCCGGGCGCCACCCTGTGGGTCGAGCGCAGCCTCATCGTGGAGGACAACCCCATGCTCCCCACGCTGGAGGGGCTGGCGGCGGTGCTGCCCCGCGACAGCATCTTCCTGCGCGCGAACAACGCGATGGTGGTGCCCGGCCTGCTGCCCCAGGTCGTCGCGCTCCGGGGGTCGCTCGTCATCGAGGACAACCTCCGGCTGGACCGGACGCCCTTCGTGAACCTGGACCGGGTCCACGGGGACGTGCGCCTGGCGAACAACCCGGCGATGCCGGCTCCCTCCGGCCTGGAGAACCTGACCCGCGTGGACGGCACGCTGGAGCTGCGCGACAACACCGCGCTGGAGGTGCTGCACCCGCTGGCCCGGCTCGGCTCCGTGGGCGAGCTGCACCTCATTGGCAACTCCCGGCTGCCGGACACGTCCGGGTTCGCCCGCCTCTCCTACGCGGGCCGCATCTTCATCCAGGGCAACAAGGAGCTGGTGAGCGCGGGGGACATGCCCTTGCTGGAGCAGGTCACGCAGGACTTCTCCGTGAAGTACAACGAGAAGCTCCAGCGCGTGCACCGGCTGCCCGTCCTGCGCGGCGCGAGCGCGGTGATTGCCGTGGGCAACCCCGTGCTGACGTCGCTGGAGGGCTTCAACCGGCTGACCCGGCTGACCACGCTGGAGTCGCTTGGCAACGCGGCGCTCACGTCCCTCAGCGACCTGACGCTGCTGCGCGAGCTGGACGTCCTCAGCCTCCAGGGCAACGGGGCGCTCACGGACTTCGGCCTGCCGGAGCTGGCGCGCGTGTCGTTGGCCTTCGTCGTCGTGGACAACGCGAAGCTGCCCACGTGCCGGGCCACCGCGCTCCTGGCGAGCGTGTTCCAGGGCGACCCGGTGACGGGCGTGAACCTCGGCGGCAACGACGACGCGGCGACCTGCCCCTGAGCCGCCTTCTCAGCGGCGCGGCTTGCAGGAGCAGTCCAGGCAGCCGTGCGCCGCGCACGCGCCGCAGCCGCGCTCCAGCGAACGCTTGAGCGCGAGCCGCGCGCGGTGCAGCCGCACGCCCGCGTTGTTGGCGGTGATGCCCACCTCGCGCGCCACGTCCGGCACCGCGCGCCCTTCCAGGTCCACCTGGCGCACCAGTTGTGCGTACTCGGGCTTGAGCGTGGGCAGCAGCTCCGTGAGGCACGCGCACACCGCGCCCTTGAGCTCCAGGTCGTCGGTGGCGCCGTCCGCGTCGCGCGCCTCCACCTCCAGCGCGCGTCCTTCCGCGGCCTGCCGGCGGTGGTGATCCACGAGGGCGTTGCGCAAGAGGCGGTAGAACCACGCCACCGCGCCCTCGCCGTCCTTCAGCGCCCCGCCCTTCTCCAGGGTGCGGGCGAAGGCCGTCTGGAGGAGGTCCTCCGCGACGGCCCTGCTGCCCACACGCCGCTCCACGAAGGCGAGGAAGCGGCGCTGGTGGGCCAGGAGCGCCGCCACCACCTCCTCACGCTCCGGGGGCAGCCCCGCGGCGTCTGGCCCTTCAGCCTCCGTCATGCGACTCCTTGCGGCTACGGAGGGCCGTAGCCCTGCACGCGCGAGTTCAGCTCCACCGCGGTGGCGTAGATCTGCGCCCACGCGCGGAACTTGAACTTCGCCATCGCACCCTTCTGGTCGTTCGCGTAGTCGAACATGTCCTTGCGGAACTGCGCGTCCGCGGCCTTGCGGGCCTCCGGCTTCAGCGGCGTGCCCTTGCGGTCGTAGTAGCGCAGCAGGTCGTAGCCGTAGTCGTGCGTCTTGGCCGCCGGGTCGAACTCCTTGTCCGGGCCAATCTTGCCGGGGACGGAGGCGTAGCCGAGCGGATCCTGCATGCGCTGGCCGTGCTTCGTCTGGATGGCGTAGGGCTTGTAGCCCATGACCTGCTCGAAGTCCGCCGGGGGCGGGCGCGCGCCGGTGAGGTACTCGCTCATCAGCTTGCCGTGATCACCCGGGGGCGCGCCCGTGACGGCGCCCGTGCGCTGGGCGGCGGCGGTGCCGGAGGAGAAGGAGTCCTTCACCACGTTGCGCGCGGTGGGGGCGGGGCGCGCGGCGGTGGACTCCGTACCGGAGGTCAGCGGCTGGCGGACGGGGTTGTTGCGGATGATCATGGGGGCCTGGGGGAGAAGTCTTCTCGATTTTTCGGAAACCGCCTCCCCAAAGTTGCGGCCCTTCGACCAAAGTCGCGCAGAATGTGTGCAACACACCGCGTGGTGCACTGGAGGACACCGTGGGAAACCCCCTGTATTCCGAAGGAATCAAGCAACTGCGCGCCGGGAACCTTGAGAACGCGCAGCGTCTGGTCGAGCAGGCGAAGCGGCAGGGGGACGCTTCCGTGGACGAGCTCCGCGACATGGCGTACGAGCTGGACGAACACGGCGAGCGCGACCTCGCCACGGAGCTGCTGCGGGAGGCGCTGAGGCAAGAGCCCTCGGCGGCGGAGCCGGCCTCTGTCCTGGCCATGTACCTCCTGGAGAAGCAGGAGGACGAACAGGCCGCGGCCGTCCTCAAGCCCGCGCTGGCGGCCGCTCCGGATCACCCGAAGGCGAACCTGTGCATGGCCATGGCGCTGGCGAAGACGGAGGCCGCGCGGGCCCGCACGCACGCCGCCAGGGCGATGAAGGACCCGGACGCGGACGTCCGCGAGCAGGCGGAGGCGCTGGACAAGGTGCTCGCGCGGCACGAGCCCCGCTAAGGCGCCGTCAGTCCCCGCGCTTGAAGTCCTCCGTGCGGACGCCGTAGCGCTTGAGCAGGCGGTGCAGGCTCTCGCGCTCCATGCCCGCGCGCTCGGCCGCGTGGGTGACGTTGCCGGAGAACTCCTGCATCAGCGCGGTGAGGTAGTCGCGCGACACGGCGTCGCGCACGCGGTCCACCGCCTCGCGGTAGGGCTGCTTCGCCAGGGCTCCGCGGCACGGCCCGGCCGCGGGGCGACGCGCG